>DASYES010000550.1:0-5371 GCA_036498885.1 Pseudonocardia sp. | reverse complement strand
TCGACCGCAAGCACGCCGAGCAGCAGCCGCGGCGCTTCGGTCGGCGGCCGGTGCTGGTGGTCGTCGGAGTGGGTGCGGTGCTGGCGATCGTGGCTCTGCTCGCCGCGCTGGTCAGTGCCGGGCCCGATAGCCGGCCGGCCGAGGTCGGCTCGCCGCTTCCGACCGTGGCGCCGCAGGCTCCAGCGGTCCAGGTGCCGCCGCCCGCGCCCGGCCCGGGGTCCGGCCCTGTGGAGGTCGACCCGACGAGCGCGAGCGCCGTGACCTTCCTGCGGGCGCTGCGTGCCGCCGAGGTCCCGACGAGCCGGTCCGGCCGCGCGGAGATCGAGACCGCCGCAGTGATCTGTGAGGAGCTCGGCAAGGGCGTCGCCGCGGACAAGATCGCAAGGACGGTGCCTGCCGCCCTTCCGTCGGTGCCGCGCAGGCAGGCGGCCGAGGTTGTCGACCTCGCGAAGGATCTCTACTGCTGAGCCTGGGGGGGTCGGCGCGCTCTGCTCCCGTGGGGGGATCACGGGGGGCAGAGCGTTCCGGCTTGCGGGATGACCCCTCCCACCAGCATGGCGTCGACGACCGTGCTGACGCAGGGGGTGCGTGGATAGGCCCCCGTCCCAGCGCCCTGCCACCCGAGGAAGCGGGCAGAGGCCAGGGAGTCGGCGGCGCGCCGGGAGCCGTCCTGCGGGCCGCGAGGATCGGCCGCCGTGCCGATGACCAGGATCGGCGGTGCGCCGTCCCCCTGACCGGTGGCCGGTGTCGGACCGCCCGCCGGCCATGGTGCGCAGTCCAGCAGCCGGAGCGCCAACGTTCCGCCGAAGATCGGGTACGTCGTGCGCCACCGCTGCGCGAGATCGCTGATCTCTCCGGGGGACAGGCGCCGCCGGGCGTCGTTGCAGCCGGCCGCGAGCATGCCGTCGAACTGCCCTCTCGGCCCGACCAGCGGTGCGAGCCGGGTGAGCAGGGGGGTGGGGTCACCGGTGTTCGCCGCGGCCAGCTCCCGGCCGAGTTCGGGCCAGTCCCGCGGCTCGGCGAGTCCTGCCAGCAGCGCCGTGACGGTGGCCCCCGCGGTGAGCCGGGCGCCGTCGGCGGCGGCGAGGGGCTGCGTGCGCAGCCGCTGGAGCAGCGCGAGGACCGTGGCGCGCGGGTCCTGGCCGAGCGGGCAGTCGGTGCGAGCCGTGCAGGCCACGGCGAACGCCCCGAACGCCGCCTCGGCAGCAGCGGCACGGCTCTCGCTGAGGTCGGGCTCGTCGAGCGTGGGGTGCGTGGGGCCGTCGAGCACGAGCCTGCCGACCGCCGTCGGTGTGGTTCGCGCCCAGTCGGCGAGGGCCGAGGCCCCGTCGCCCACACCGATCGCGGACAGCCGGTCGACGCCGAGCGCGTCACGGAGGAGTTCGATGTCCGATGCCGAGGCCGACGTGCGATAGCCGCTGAGCCCACCGTCGAGCGCGAGGTTGCACTCCTGCACGACCGCGCGGGCCTGCTCCAGCAGCGAGTCGAGCGTCGACTCGTCCGACTTCCCGGGATCGGCGTCGACGAGAGCGGCGCGGGCGTTGTCGGGCGCGCAGTCGAGCAGATCCTCGCCCGCGCCGCGGCGGTCCAGCCCGATCAGCGTGTACTGCTGCAGCACCTCGGGCGCCACCTGCTCCGCGAGCCGCACGGCGTTGCGAGCCGAGGGCACCGCCGTGGAGTCGCCGAGGGCGAGCAGCGGAGGGTTGTCCTGCGGAGAGGAGGCCAGGCCGACGCGAACCACGCCGAGCGCCGCGGCGCCGAGTCCCGGCTGGTCGGGGTCGGCAGGCACCGTGAGCTCGCTGCACTCCACCCGCAGTGTCCGGTCGGCCGGGACGGGGGTGGGCAGCATCGCCAGCTCGTCCTCGGTGCAGTCGGTGAACGGCATCGAGGAGTGCTGCCGCTGCGGCGCGGGCAGCGAGACGTCGGGGGGTGGTGGCTGATCGACGGGGCTCGTCGGCACGGCCGGCATGTTCTCGCCGCGCACGGCCACCGGCGGGCGTTGTGACGGGCCGACGGTGCAGCCCGCGACGAGCGCGGCCAGGCAGATGAGCACTGCGGCGACCGCATGACGCGGTGGTCGTGCCACGTGCCCTCCCGATCCTGCTGGTCGGCGCACAGCCTGCCCCAGCAGTGGTGTGGGGAGAGTGAACGGAGGGTCAGGCCACCCGGGGATGGGGCGTCGAGGTGTCGAGCTCCAGCCGTACGGCGGTGGGCAGCGCCGCGATCCCGAGCGAGTCGCGGGCGACTGCGAGCACCTCGTCGTGCAGCCGGGCGAGCACGGAGCGCACCTCGGCGTCGTCGGCCAGCCAGAGTGTGATGCGCAGTGCAGGCGCCTCGTCGGTGCCGACCAGCCGTGCCCTGGCCCGTCCCACACCGGGGATGGCGTTCACCTGCGCACTGATCGCGTCGGCCATGGCTGAGGAGCTGATGACGATCGCGGTGTCGGATCCGCCGTCGAGCACGATGTCGGGGTGCCGCTCCGGGCGCAGCGACCGCGCCGCCCACATCAGCCCGAGGAGTACCAGCAGCACGCCGGCGCCGAGGACCACCAGGCGCGCGACGTCGGGCCGGCCGCGCATCGCGTCGACGATCAACGGGTCGAGCAGTGGCCGTCCGGCGCGGGCGACGCCGAAGACGCCGTAGGACAGCAGTGCGACGAGCACACCCGCGGCCATCAGCACGAGCCCGATCAGCACCGCGAGGATGCGGTCGACCGCTGCAGACCTCGTCAGGGCCGCGCGCGCACGTCTGTGCAGCACCGCGTCCGATGGCGCCGGGCGTGCGGGACGCTCGGTCGGGACGGCGCCGCTTTCGGGTGCGACGGGCGTGGTCATGGGGTTCCCTGCCGTTCCTGAACGAGGACGGACACCCGCGGGCGGCGGTGCAGCGGCAGCTCGTCGAGCAACTCCTCGACGCGGGCGCGGACGATATCGCGCAGCTCCGGATCAGCCTTGCCCCACGCCTGCGCGATCACCGACACGTGGCGCGGCGAGACGGTCACCGAGGCGCTGAAGATGTCGTCGGTGCCCCGCACCCGCCTGCCGACGAGCCGGGCCAGCACACGAGGTGCGGTGACGACGGTGATCTCCGGCGCCGGGCCGTCCAGGGTGATGTGGGAGCGTCGGG
The DNA here is from genome assembly GCA_036498885.1 of Pseudonocardia sp. Lineage (GTDB taxonomy): Bacteria > Actinomycetota > Actinomycetes > Mycobacteriales > Pseudonocardiaceae > Pseudonocardia. The sequence continues at coordinate 2,245 of DASYES010000550.1, read as the reverse complement.
CCAGCAGCCCGACCAGCAGCAGCAGGAGGCCGATCACGGCGACCGCGATCGCGATGCCGGGGACGGGGGCCTCGTTCCACGACGTCGTCTCGACCTGGGGACGCCAGAGGTGCCACGGCACGACGAGCCCGGTGACCACGTTGCGGCGCAGCCACGCGGCGATCACCTCGATCACGATGAGCACCCCCGCCGCGGCCATGACGAGACCGATCAGCAGGCCGAGCAGACGAAGCAGCATGCGCATGGCGTTCCTCCTGGCCGGGGGCTACCGCGGCCGTGGCCCGAGGTGATGGGCGCCGCGCAGTCCGGACACGACCACCGTGCAGGCCCGCATGTGGTGCCCGGCGAGGCGGTCGAGCTCCTGGCTCACCCGCTCACGCACGGCGCTCACCACCGTGCGTACGGCCGCCGGGTACTGCAGGTGGAGTTCGAGCCGCACGTCGACGGCGGACGGGTCGCCCGACCCGGTGGTGATCTTCGCGCTGGCCCCCGCCTCGCCCACGTCGATCCCGGCGAGGCGCCGCTCGTGGCGCAACGTGCCCGGCACCTGGTCCGCGGCGTGCTCGACGATCTTGCGCAGCACGACCGGGTTGATCTCGAGCCGCCCACGGTCCTCCACGGCCGGGAGGGTTCGGCCGTTCACCGGTCCCGACCCCGGCCGAGCACGGTGTTGATATCGAGCCTGCCGTCGACCACCGAGCCGATGAGGAGGCCAAGCACGCCCACGACCAGCACGATCAGGAAGACGCCGAAGCCGCCGAAGGCTCCGGCGAGGCCGAGGACGAGACCGGCGAGCAGGCCGGTCTGGGTGTAGTTCATCTGCTTCTCCTCACGGGTGCTACTCCACGCGGCGACGGCGCTGGCGGTGCCAGGTGCGGATCAGTGCGACCCCGACACGGACCGCGAACGGTAACGGCGGGACCACCTCGACCGGTGCGTCGTAACGATCGTCGGGATCGGTGGCGGGTGGTACGGGGGCCGTGACGCCGAACCGGGCGAGCCCCGCCTTGAAGACCTCGGGATCGCCACCCCGGTCCGGATGGTGCTCGCGGACGAACGCGCGGAACTCCGACCTCTCCTGCTCGTTCACGGTGCCGCCCGCTCCGTCTCGCCCGGGAGCACCGCGTCGCCCACGGTGATGTCGACCGGCGCGCCGCCGCACATCGAGGAGACCTCCCGCCGCAGTTCGCGGACGACCTCCGGGATCGGCCGGTCGAGGCGGAGCACGACACCCAGCTCGACGGGCTCGTCACCCATGCCGATGCGCACCCCTGTGAGCTTGCGTCCCGGCAGGTAGGTGGCGACGTCACCGAACACCCCACCGTGCAGCCGCACGACCGACGGGTGCGAGGTCACGACCGCGGCCACCTGCTCGGCGAGCGACGAGGCCTCGGTTGTGGTCGGGACTGTCACGAGCACCTCTCCAGCGGGGGCGGGGCGGGTCACTCCACGCGCGCGGTCTGCACGGTCGGGATCTCCTCGTCGCCGTCGATGTCGGGCAGGTGGATGTCGTTGACGGCGATGTTGACCTCGATCACCTCGAGCCCGGTCATGCGCTCGACCGCGGTGATGACGTTACGGCGCACCGCGCGGGCCAACTCGACGATCGACGCGCCGTATTCGACCACAATGTCCAGATCGACGGCCGCCTGCTTCTCGCCTACCTCGACCTGCACACCGGCGATGTTGGCGGCGCCGCCTGCTCCGCCGCCGGGGATGCGCTCACGGATCGCGCCGAACGCGCGGGACACACCACCGCCCATCGCGTGGACGCCGGAGATCTCGCGCGCGGCGATGCCCGCGATCTTCTGGACCACGGAGGCGGCGATGGTGGTGCGGCCCTGCGACGACTCGTCGGCCAGCCGGGCCGGCGAGGAGACGGTGGCGCTCGGGGTGGTCTTGGTGCTCGTGGTGGGTGTAGCTGTGCTTTCGGTCATGGTCCCTCCGTGCTCGACTGTGCGGAGTGTTCGCCCGTCAGATGTCTGTACCCGCGCACACCTCACGCGAAGTCACCCGATCGGGGCAGCTCGGCGGTACCGCAGGAGGAGAGTGCCGGCCTCGTGCAGCGCTCCGACCAGCTCCATGGCACGCGGCTCGCTCCCGGGCGGCCCGGAGGCGATGCGCCCGGCGGTGCCTCCGGCGAGCAGCGGGCTGATGGTGAGGCAGAGCTCGTCCACGGCGTCGGCGGCGATAAGGCCGCCGAACAGCATCGGGCCGCCCTCGCAGAGCACCCGGTGCAGGCCGC
>DASYES010000549.1:0-2052 GCA_036498885.1 Pseudonocardia sp. | reverse complement strand
ACCACGTCGTCGATCCACACCTCCGTCGGCGTCACCGCGGTGCGCCGGTTCCTGCGGCCGGTCTGCTACCAGAACACGCCGCAAGCCCTGCTGCCCGAGGCGCTGCGCGACGACAACCCCCTCGGCCTACCACGGCGGGTCGACGGAGCGATCTCCCGGGACGCGCTCTGACGCACGGACGCGGCCACGGTCGTCGAACGAGCGGCGCGCTCGTCCGTCAGGTACGGACGAACGCGCCGCTCGCTCATGCCGGGCGGGTGGGCGTGGCGCCGCCGTGAGCGGGACCCGTGGGACGAGCGGCGCTTTCGTCCCGTAGGTCTGCACGGGTGGGCCGGTCGTTCGAGTGGATCAGCTTCGCTCGTTGTGCCAGCGCCAGCGGTCTCGGTGCGGGCGGCCGCCGAGCTCGGTGCGGCCGGTGGCCCACAGCAGGGTCCCCCAGGCACCGGCGTCGTCGATCTCGACCTCGGGCATGAGCCGGGCGAGCACCCGGGCGCACACGTCGTCGTCGGGCCGCCACGCCACGCCCAGCCCGCGGGCGATGTCATCGGTGTGCACGGCGGTCTCCAGCACCCCCATGGCCGCGAAGGCCTCGGTGTCGCCGAGCCCGAACGTGTGGCATGCCCGCACATCGGGGGGCGTCACGGCGACCACTGCCGCGAGCAGTCCGCCGCAGGACGTCAGCACCTCGAACAGGCCGTCCGGCCCTGCTTCGGTCTCGGCCTGCATCGTCGTGGTGTCGGCGCCCGGGCGCCGGGCCGTTCTCACGAACGGGATGTAGCGGTGCGTGACGCCACCGGCGAGCTGCGCGGCGTAGGCGAACAGGTCGTCAGCGATGTGCTCGGCGGTCTCCCAGCAGGACCACTCCAGGCCGCCTGCAGGCACGGACCAGTCGCTGTCACGCGCGCCGCGCAGTGCCGTAACAGCGCTGGCCACCACCTCGCGCACGTCGTCTGCAGCGACCCCCCGTTCGTCCACGTGGAGACACTAGTGCCGCCGCCCGGAGCAGCTTCCTGGCAACGGGCCTCGCGGCAGGGCGTTGCAGAAGGATAGGTTCTGAAGAGGCGTGTTCGCCGCTGGCGGACGCAGGCAGCACCACGCACCGTCGCGTGGGCATCATCGACGGAACGGCAATTTCGGCAGGAGCCCCCGAATGACCAAACCCGTCCTCATGACCGTGGACGATGACCCTGGCGTAAGCCGCTCCGTTGCGCGCGATCTGCGGCGCCGCTACGGCCAGGACTACCGCGTGGTGCGTGCCGAGTCCGGGGCGGAGGCGCTGGAGGCCCTGCGGGAGCTGACGCTGCGCGGCGAGCCGGTGGCCGCGATCCTCGCCGACTATCGGATGCCCGAGATGAACGGCATCGAGTTCCTCGAACGGGCGATGGACGTAGCGCCTCACGCGCGGCGTGCACTGCTCACCGCCTACGCCGACACCGACGCCGCCATCCAGGCGATCAACCTGGTCGACGTCGACCACTACCTGCTCAAGCCGTGGGACCCACCGGAGGAGAAGCTCTACCCGGTGATCGACGCTCTCGTCGAGACGTGGCGGGCCGTGGGTGTGCGGCCCGTGGATGAGATTCGCGTCGTCGGGCACCGGTGGTCGGCCGAGTGCTTCGCTGCCCGCGACTTCCTGGCCCGCAACTCGGTGCCTTACCTCTACTACTCGATCGACGAGCCGGAGGGCGCCCGCCTGCTCGAGGCCGCGGGCGCCTCGCCCGAGGATGTGCCGCTGCTGATCACCACCGACGGCACAGCGCTGCGTGCTCCGTCCGACGCCGAGATCGCCGCGGCGTGCGGGCTCACCACCGACCCGGTGTCGGACTTCTACGACCTCATCGTGATCGGTGGTGGCCCGGCCGGGCTCGGCTCGGCCGTCTACGGCGCGTCGGAGGGTCTGCGCACGGTGCTGGTGGAGCGCCAGGCAACCGGCGGTCAGGCCGGGCAGAGCTCGCGGATCGAGAACTACCTCGGCTTCCCCGACGGCGTCTCCGGTGCCCAGCTCACCGACCGGGCCCGTCGGCAGGCCGCGAAGTTCGGGGCCGAGGTGCT
>DASYES010000548.1:0-4146 GCA_036498885.1 Pseudonocardia sp. | reverse complement strand
AGGCAGCGGGTCGAAGTCGACCTCCACGAGCTCGACGGCGTCGACGGCGGCGGCCTTCGTCTCGCCGATCACGATCGCGACAGCCTCGCCGACGAAGCGCACGCGGTCGGTGGCGAGGGGCGGGCGCGGGAGATCGGGGTTGACGACCATGAGCCCGTGGTGGGCGGGGAGGCCGAGATCGGCGGCGGTGAAGACCGCGACGACCCCGGGAGCGGCCTTCGCCTCGGCGGTGTCGATACCGAGGATCAGGGCATGGGCCAGTGGGGAGCGGACGAAAGCGGCGTGCAGGACACCGTCGAGGGCGAGATTCCCGACATAGGTGCTCGCACCGGTGATCAGTTGTAGGTCTTCCACTCGGCGGACGGAGGTGCCGAGAATCGATCCAGCCATGGCGCTGACCCTACGGATATCTGATTAGCCATGGCCACAAGTTGACGTTCCGGGCTGCACGGGAGAAGGTCTCAGGGCGTGCTTGCGCGGTCGGCCTGTCCGCTCGCGCGTCCCCGGGGGGTCGGACTGGTCGGGGGCCGGTCCGGCCTCCCGACCCACGCCCGCCTCACTGTGTCACCACCGCGCTGTTACTTTCGGTGCGTGCCCGAGTTCCGCCACACTGACGTGCTCCCCCTCGGTCCCGACGACACGGAGTACCGCCGTCTCGACCTGCCTCCTGGCCAGGTGATCGAGGCCGCGGGTCGAACCTTCCTCGACATCGACCCCACCACCATCACCGCGCTCGTGCGCGAGGCCGTGCACGACATCCAGCACATGCTGCGCCCGTCACACCTCGCGCAGCTGCGCGCCATCGTCGACGACCCGGAGGCGTCGCCGAACGACCGGTTCGTGGCCACCGACCTGCTGCGCAACGCGTGCGTCTCGGCGGGGGGCGTGCTCCCCATGTGCCAGGACACGGGCACCGCGATCGTCATCGGCAAGCGCACCGAGACGGTGTTGACCGGCGGGAACGACGAGGAGGCCGTCTCGCGCGGCATCTTCGAGGCCTACGACGAGCTCAACCTGCGCTACTCGCAGATGGCACCCACGTCGTTCTGGGACGAGAAGAACACCGGCACCAACCTCCCGGCGCAGGTCGAGCTGTACAGCGCTCCGGGCCGAGCGCCGAAGTACGAGTTCCTGGTGATGGCCAAGGGCGGCGGCTCGGCCAACAAGACGTTCCTCTACCAGGAGACCAAGGCGTTGCTGAACCCGAAGAAGCTCGCCGGGTTCCTCGACGAGAAGCTGCGTTCGCTCGGCACTTCGGCCTGCCCGCCCTACCACCTCGCGATCGTCGTCGGCGGCATGTCTGCCGAGTACACGCTCAAGGTCGCCAAGCTCGCCTCCGCGCGCTACCTCGACACGCTCCCCGACGCCGGCTCCGACATCGGCCACGCGTTCCGCGACCGCGACCTCGAGCAGCAGGTCCTCGAGCTCACCCGCGAGTTCGGCATCGGCGCCCAGTTCGGCGGCAAGTACTTCTGCCACGACGTGCGCGTCATCCGGTTGCCCCGCCACGGCGCGTCGCTCCCGGTCGGCATCGCGGTGTCGTGCTCCGCCGACCGGCAGGCCAAAGCCAAGATCACGCCGGAGGGTGTGTTCCTGGAGCAGCTCGAGCGCGACCCCGCGAGCTACCTCCCCGAGACCAGCTCCGAGGACCTCTCCGAAGAGGTCGTGCACGTCGACCTGAACCGGCCGATGGACGAGATCCGCGCCCAGCTCTCGTCGCTGCCGGTGAAGACACGCGTCTCGCTCACCGGCCCGCTCGTCGTGGCGCGCGACATCGCGCACGCGAAGATCGCGGAACGGCTGGAGGCCGGGGAGCCCATGCCCGACTACCTGCGCAACCACCCCGTCTACTACGCCGGGCCCGCCAAGACGCCCGAGGGCTACGCCTCCGGCTCGTTCGGGCCCACCACGGCCGGCCGCATGGACTCCTACGTCGAGCAGTTCCAGGCCGCGGGCGGCTCGCTGGTGATGCTCGCGAAGGGCAACCGGTCGAAGCAGGTCACCACCTCCTGCGCCACCTACGGAGGGTTCTACCTCGGCTCGATCGGCGGCCCGGCCGCCCGGCTCGCCCAGGACTGCATCCGCAAGGTCGACGTCCTGGAGTACCCCGAGCTCGGCATGGAAGCGGTGTGGAAGATCGAGGTGGAGGACTTCCCGGCGTTCGTCGTGGTGGACGACAAGGGCAACGACTTCTTCGCCGGGGTCAGCCAACCGACGCTGCAGGTGTCATTCCGGCGGTGAGCGCCCGCACCGCCTAGCGATCGGGGGCCGCCTCTCAGATGCGGCGGGGGCCGCTCTCCTGCCGCGTGGGCGGCGGCCCCAGCACGATCCGCGCTCCGCTGACGAACACGCCCTCGGCCGAGGCGAGCACCGGATCGAGGGCCAGCGAGCGCACCTGCGGCAGGTCCTCCGCGATCCGGCCGACGCGCAGCACCAGGTCCTCCAATGCGTCCAGACGGACCGGCTCGGTGCCGCGGTAGCCGGCGAGCAGCGGGGCCGCCTTCGGCGCGCGAACCAGCGCGGCCGCGTCCTGGTCCGACACCGGCACCACCCGGAACGCGCGGTCCCCGAGCAGCTCGGTGGCCATCCCCGAGAGTCCGAACGACAGCAGCGAACCGAACGACGGGTCGTCGACGACCTCCAGGATGCAGGACACCCCCTTCGGCGCCATCCGCTGTACGTAGACCTCGCCGCTGCCGGTCAGCCGGGCGATGTCCGCGTGAGCCCGGCGCACCCCGTCGCTCGTGCCGACGTCGAGGCGCACCCCGACGAGATCGGTGCGGTGTCGCCAACGGTCGCCGACCGCCTTCAGCACCACCGGGAAGCCGAGCTCCTCGGCGGCGGCGACGGCCGCATCGGCGCCGGAGACGCGGCGGAAGTCGACGACCGTGATGCCGAAGCAGGCCAGCAGCTCCACCGTCTGCTCGTCACTGAGCTCGGTGCGTTCCCCACCACCGAACCGCTCCACCAGCTCCCGGGCCTGCTCCGTGTCGAGCCCAGGCGGGCAGACGAACTGCCCGACTGGCCGCGAGCGCCACCGGGCGTACCGGCTGACCCGGGCGAGCGCGGCCGCCGCCCGCTCCGGGCTCGGATAGCTGGGCACGGATCCCGGCCCCGGCCCGCCGTCCTCGCGGGGCACTGCCAGCTCGGCCGGCACCCCTTCCGCCGCGAGAAAGACCGCGACCACGGGCTTGTCCGATCTCGCGACGGCCGCACGCAGCGCCCGGGCGTAGGCCGCGCCCGGAACAGCGATGGGGGGCACGAACACCACGATGAGTGCGTCGGCCTGCCCGGTGACGTCGCCCGACACCCCGGGGTCGCCGATGGCCCATGCCACAGCCGCGGCGAGCTCCTCCGGTGGGGCGCTCGCGCCGACGTCGACCGGTGGCCCGGCAAGCTCCATTCCCTCGTCGAGCAGCGCATCGCCGACGAGCAGCCCCAGCGCGGTGGAGTTGCCCACGACGGCCACCCGGGGCCCGGCCGGCAACGGTTGATAGGCCAGCAGGAGAGCCGTGTCGAACAGCTGCGACAGCGTCTCGACGCGGATCACGCCGGCCTGCTCGAACAGGGCCTGAACACTGGCCTCGTCGATCGGCACCCCGCTCGCCGCGAACGCCGGCACGGTGGCGGAGTGGCGGCCGGTCTTCACCGCCACGATCGGCTTCGTACGCGCCAGGCGGCGCGCGAGCCGGGCGAACTTGCGCGGGTTGCCGAACGTCTCCAGGTACAGCAGCACCACGTCGGTGGCCGGGTCGGTCTGCCAGTACTGCAGCAGGTCGTTGCCCGAGAGATCCGCCCGGTTGCCCGCGGAGACGAAGGTGGACAGGCCGAGCCCCCGCTCCTTCGCCGCGGCGAGGATCGCGATGCCCAGCGCGCCTGACTGGGAGAAGAACCCCACCCGGCCGCGGCCGGGCAGGTCAGGGGCAAGGGTGGCGTTGAGCCTGACCTCGGAGTCGGTGTTGGCCACTCCGAGCGCATTCGGACCGACCACCCGCATCCCGTGGGCCCGCGCCTCCGCGACCAGCCGCCGCTCCGCGACGAGGCCTCCCTCTCCCGCATCGGCGAACCCCGCGCTCATCAGAACCAGCGCTTTGACGCCCTTGGCCAGGCAGGAGTCCATCACCGTGTCGATCCCCGCGGCGGGCA
>DASYES010000547.1:0-2792 GCA_036498885.1 Pseudonocardia sp. | reverse complement strand
GCGCCCCACGTCGTTGTGGCCTGCCGGGATGCCCGGGCAGCCGCTGCGCGTGCTGCAGCACGCCGACGAGGTGGAGGCGATCCTCGCCGCGGCGTCGGTCGACGAGCCGGGCGGGGCGCTGTCCGCCTCCGCTGCCACGGCGCGTCGCGAGGCGCTGCGTCCCATCGAGACGGCGGTGCGGGTGGCCCGGCGGGCCGCCGTGGCCGAGGCCGTACGCATTCTGGCGGCGAGCCCGCTCGTCTGACGGGGCTGCTCAGCCGCACCAGCGGGCGAGCAGCGCTCCGTACACCTCCACGGCCTGGTCCACACGCGACGCCAGGCACCATTCGTCCACTACGTGGCACTGCGCGGCCTCGCCCGGCCCCAGCACCACCGTCGGTACGGCCGCTCCTGCGCCCAGCAGCCCCGCCAGCACCGACGCATCGGTGAAGTAGCGGGCCGGCGGCGTGGGCGTGTCGTCCAGCCCGGCGTCGGCGAGCGCGGACCGGACGAGCCCGACGAACGGGTCGTCCGCGCCGGTGTCCACCGGCGCCAGCAGCACGTGATCCGCCACGCTGACCTTGTCCCCGGCCAGGGCTCCCACCTGCGTGCGCAGCTCGTCGGGGTCGACGCCCGGCACGGTGCGGATGTCGAGCATCAGTTCCGCGGCCGCCGGCACGACGTTGGTGGCCACGCCGCCGCTGAACATGCCGACGTTCGCGGTTACGCGCCCGAACCGCTCGTCGCTGGGCCAGCCGTCGAACTCGTGCAACGCGACGCCTGCTCGCGCGAGCCGTACCACGGCGTTGTCGCCCAGCTCGGGCGCCGAGCCGTGTGCCGAACGCCCGGTGGCCCGCAACCGCATCCAGTGGGCGCCCTTGTGGCCGAGCACCAACTCGTTGCCCGTCGGCTCGGCCACCACCAGCGGTCCACCACCTGCGATGGCCGACCTGGCGCCGTCGTCCAGGCCGAGCAGACCCGTGCAGCCGGTCTCCTCCCCCGCCGTCAGCACGAGCTGCACGCCTCGGCAGTCATGTGGCCTGCTCGCGTGCTCCACCGCGGCGATCACGGCCGCGGCCACTCCCGACTTCATGTCGCTGGTCCCCCGCCCGACGACCCGGTCGCCGTCACGCTCGGCGCCCCACGGGTCGGTCGACCATTCCGCGGCGTCCACCGGGACCGTGTCGAGGTGGCCGGTGAACGTCAGCGGAGGTCCGGTGCCCGGCGTGCGGGCCACGAGCTGCTCGCGCCCGTCGGCCCACCCGAGCAGCCGAGTGCCCATCCCGGCCTTCTCGGTGATCGCCGCACAGTGCCGGGCGGCGGCACCCTCGCCGCCGCCGATCGTCCGGAACCGGATCAGGTCGGTGAGCAGATCCAGCGCGGAACTCACCGCAACACCTGCCCCTTCGTCTCGGGCAGGGTGAGGATCACCAGGAACGCGATGGCGGCGCCGGCGGCCACGTACCAGAAGAACGCCTCGGCCGCGCCCGCACCGGACAGCGACTGGATGACCAACGGGGCCGTGCCTCCGAACAGCGCGACGGTGAGGTTGTACCAGGCCCCGATACCGAGCCCGCGCAGCGTGGTGGGGAACAGCTCGCTCATCACCGCGGGCGCGACGGAGGTCATCATCGTGTAGAGCCCGAGCCCGACGCAGAACACGATGAGCAGGTTCCCCAGCCCCGGCCCGATCAGGTAGGACAGCGGCACGATCAGCACCGCCGTGGCGGCCGACCACACCAGGAGCTGCGGCTTGCGTCCGTACCTGTCCGACAGCGCACCCATGGGGTACTGCAGCACCACGAACAGCGCCGTCGCGATCGAGAGGGCGACGAAGACCTCGTTCGCGCTGGCACCCCGCGAGGTCACGGCGAAGGGCGTGAGCGCCGAGAAGAACGTGTAGTAGCAGAGCGTCGAGAGCAGCGTGAAGCCCACGAGCTGGCCGACGGCCTTCGGGTGCTCGCGCAACGTGGTCATGAGCGGGTGGCGCAGGGCCTGCGCCGCGGTCTTGTTGTCCTCGAACTGCTCGGTCTCCGGCATCGCCCGGCGCAGCCACAACCCGACGAGGCCGAGCACACCCCCGATGAGGAACGGGATCCGCCAGCCGTAGGACGCCAGCTGCTCGGCATCGAGCACCTGGGTCAGCAGCGCACCGAGCAGCGACGCCACGAGCACCGCTGAGCCCGTCGAGATGTAGAAGAAGGACGAGTACCGGCCGCGGCGCTCCGGTGGAGCGATCTCAGCCAGGTACGCCGAGGCGTTGGAGACCTCCCCGCCCAGCGACATGCCCTGCGCGATGCGGGCGATCAGCAGCAGCGCCGGCGCGAGCCACCCCACCATCGCGAACGTGGGCAGCAGCCCGATGGCGAGGGACCCGAGTGCCATCAGCAGGATCGTCACCAGCATCGCCGTGCGGCGCCCCCGCAGGTCGGCGAACCGGCCCAGCACCCAGCCCCCGAGCGGGCGGAAGAAGAACGCCACCGCGTACGTGGCGAGCGTGCTGAGCAGCGCGAGCGCAGCGTTCTCCTTCGGGAAGATCTGCGTGGCGAAGAAGATGCTGAACGTCACGTAGATCGTCCAGTCGTACCACTCGATGGCGTTGCCGATCGATGCGGCGATCAGAGTGCGGACGGGCAACCGATGCCGCTCGGAAGCGACCGCGGTAGGCGGTGTGGATGTCGACGGATCGGACACGGCTACCCCTGGCTTTGCGGCGACGGAAAGTCCGCAGAGAGTAGCCACCGGTCCGGTCGGCCGTCACCCGCTGAGGTGAACGGGCACTACTGCTGACCTACCCGGCGCGCACGGCGTCG
>DASYES010000546.1:0-4251 GCA_036498885.1 Pseudonocardia sp. | reverse complement strand
GGCGTTCCGCGAGCTGCTGGGCGTGCGAGCCGAGGAGTTCGCGCCGCTGCTGCCAGGAACGACCGTCACGCTGGACGACGGGAGCACCGCCGACCTCTGGACCGAGGTTCTCACCGCGCCCGACGCCGAGATCGTTGCCCGATACACCGACGGGCCGCTCCCGGGCACGCCTGCGCTCACCCGCCGGGCCGCCGGCGACGGCGTCGCCTGGTACCTCGCGACCCGGCTGGACGACGCTGCCACCGCTGCCCTCGCCGACCGGCTCACCCGGGACGCCGGGGTGACGCGCCTCGCAGGAGCGGAGCCGGGTGTCGAGCTGGTCCGCCGAGGGCGCTACCTCTTCATCCTCAACCGCGGGCACGAAGCTGTGAAGGTGCCCGCGCACGGCTGTGAGCTGCTCACCGGCACCGACGTCGACGGTACGGTCGATGTGCAGGCCGGGGGCGCCGCCGTCGTACGGGAGGGGGGGTCCTGATGCTGGCTCGCCAGCGACAGGAGCTGATCTTGGACGCCGTACGCACCACCGGTGGCGCGCGCGTCTCCGAACTCGTCGAGCGGCTCGGCGTCTCCGACATGACCGTGCGCCGCGACATCGAAGTCCTCGCGACCCGCGGTCTGGTCACGCGCGTGCACGGCGGGGCGACCGCCGCCGGCAGCAGCGTCGACGAGCCCGGGTTCGCCGCCAAGTCGGGCCTGCACACAGCAGCCAAGCAGGCCATCGCAGCGGCGGCGGCCGCGTTGGTCGAACCGGGCGCGTCGGTGGCGCTCTCGGCGGGCACCACCACGCATGCCGTGGCATCGGCGCTGCTCACCGTGCCGCGGCTGACCGTCGTGACCAACTCGCTGCGCGTGGCGGAGGTGCTGCACGAGTCGCCTCGTGACGATCTGACCGTGGTGCTCACGGGCGGGGAGCGCACCCCGTCGGACGCGCTGGTCGGGCCGGTGGCGGTGGCCGCGCTGCGGCGGCTGCACGTCGACTGGCTTCTCATGGGCGTACACGGCATGGACGCCGAGGCGGGATTCACCACACCGAACCTGGTGGAGGCGGAGACGAACCGGGCTCTGGTCGCGAGCGCCCGCCGCGTCGCCGTCGTGGCAGACAACTCGAAATGGGGAGTGGTGGGGTTGAGCACGATCGCGACTCTCGACGAAGTGGACGTGGTGGTGACGGACGTGGGGCTCGATGAGGACGCTTGCAAGATCCTCGAGAGCTCCTGCGGACGGCTGGTGCTGGCGTCATGAGCGAGTCCTCGACCGCGCACCGGGTGCGGCGCACGCAAGCGCGGATGGCCGACGGGCGCGAGCTGTTCTACTTCGACGACACCGAGCCGTACGTCAGCGGCGACGCGAGCCGGGTGGTGCCAGACACCCGTGATCTCCCGACGGTGCAGCACGGGTCGATCATGCGGTTCGACGTGCTCACCGGGGAGTGGGTGACGATCGCGGCGCACCGGATGGACCGCACATTCCTGCCTCCGGCGGAGCACTGCCCGCTCGACCCCACGCGCCCCGGTCGCGAACCGACAGAAGTACCCGCGTCCGACTACGACGTGGTGGTGTTCGAGAACAGGTTCCCCTCGTTCGCGCAGGACATCGCGGTCGACGTCGCGCCCGAGGTGGACGGCAACCCGCTGTGGCCGCAGCGCCCGGCCGTGGGGCGGTGCGAGGTCGTGCTGTTCACCAGCGACCACAACTCGTCCTTCTCGGAGCTGCCCGTCGAGCGGGTGCGCACGGTGATCGAGGCCTGGGCCGACCGCACCGCCGAGCTCTCCGCGATGCCGGGGATCGACGAGGTCTTCCCCTTCGAGAACCGCGGCAAGGAGATCGGGGTCACCCTCGATCACCCGCACGGGCAGATCTACGCCTACCCGTTCGTCACCCCGCGCACCGCTCAGCTGCTCGCGCGTTCCGCGGAGCACCGCCAGCGCACCGGGCGCGACCTCATGGGCGATGTACTCGACAGCGAGCGCAAGGCTGGTACGCGGATCGTGCTGGAGGGCCGGCACTTCACGGCGTTCGTGCCCGCGGCGGCGCGCTGGCCCGTCGAGGCGCACCTCGTGCCACACCGGGCCGTTCCCGACTTCGCCGCCCTCGCCGACGCGGAGCGCGACGAGCTCGCCGAGCTCTACCGCGACCTGCTGCAGCGGTTCAGCCGGTACTTCGGTGAGCTGCCGCCCTACATCGCGTGGTGGCACCAGGCTCCCGTCCACACCGGGCGGGACCTCACCCGGCTGCACCTGCGGCTGTTCTCGTTGCGCCGGGCGCCGGGCAAGCTCAAGTACCTCGCCGGGTCCGAATCGGGCGCGGGCGCCTGGATCAACGACGCCGCGCCGGAGCGGATCGCCCAGCGGCTGCGCGAAGTGGGCACGACGTGACGGGTTTCCGCGAGCTCTTCGGACGCGAGGCCGACGGCCGGTGGGCCGCGCCGGGCCGCGTCAACCTGATCGGCGAGCACGTCGACTACGCGCAAGGGCTCTGTCTCCCGTTCGCGATCGCCGAGCGCACGGTGGTGGAGGTCGCGGCGCGCGACGACAACCGGGTGCGGCTGCACAGCCTCGCGGAACAGGACTCCTGGAGCGGCACGCTCGACGAGATCGGCCCCCGCTCCCCCGACGGCTGGGCCGGCTACGCCGCGGGCGTTCTGTGGGCGCTGCGGCAGGCCGGGCACGAGATCGGCGGGGTCGACCTGCTGGTCACCGACACCGTGCCGCTCGGGGCCGGGCTGTCCTCGTCCGCGGCCCTGGAGTGCTCCACCGCCCTGGCCGTCGACGAGCTGTTCGGGCTCGGACTCGGCGGCACGCCGTCCGGTCGTCGTGCCCTGGCGGCGGCCTGCATCAGCGCAGAGAACGACGTGGTCGGCGCCGCCACGGGCGGGATGGACCAGGCCACGTCGCTGCTGGGCGTCGCAGGCCACGCGCTCCTGCTCGACATGCGTGACGGAACGGACCAGGCGGTCCCGTTCGCCCCCGCGGACGACGGGCTCGTCCTCATGGTGATCGACACTCGGGTGCGGCACCGGCTCGCCGACGGTCAGTACGGGATGCGCCGCGCCGCCGTCGAGAAGGCGGCCGCGGCGCTCGGAAGACCAAGCCTCCGTGGCGCCACGCTCGCCGAAGTCACGACGCTCGACCCTGATCTCCTCCCGCGGGCGCGCCACATCGTCACGGAGATCTCTCGGGTCCGTGAGACCGTCGATCTTCTCGAGGCGGGGCGGCTGCCCGAGATCGGCCCGCTGCTGGACGCGTCGCATGCGTCGCTCGCGCACGACTACGAGGTGTCCTGCGACGAGCTCGACCTGGCCTGCTTCGCCGCGCGGCGGGCCGGGGCGCTGGGCGCGCGGATGACCGGCGGCGGGTTCGGCGGCTCGGCGATCGCGCTGGTTCCCGTCGACCGGGCGGATGCCGTGGCGTCAGAGGTCCGGGCGGCGTTCGCGGAGGTTCGCTACCGCGAGCCGGAGATCCGCGGTGCGCAGCCGTCGGCGGGGGCCGAACGAGTGGGCTGACGTCATGCACTTCTGCGTTGTCGTGGGGGGCGTCAGGCCACGAAGGCATGTCGATGGGCCGCGACGAACTCGGCGAGCGATCGGGCGGGGCGTCCGGTGACGTCCTGCACGGTCGAGGTGACGCGCCGCGCTCGACGCCCGCACTGCACCCGCTTCGTGAGCGGTGATCGGCGCGAGATCTGGGTTTGGGCCCTCGCAAGGGCTGATAGCCGGATCTCGGAGCGATCATCCGGCTCGCCAGCCTGAGCCCAAGGGCGACTCGCGCGCGGGAAACGGGCGACTCGCGGGGTGTACGGGCTAGTCGCGGTCGGGGGTTCTGGGGAGGAGGCTGCCGAGGGGGCCCAGGTCGATGTTGAGGTCTTCGGCTCGCAGCCCGAAATGCTCCCGCAGTTCGGTCATCGCTTCCTCGAGGCGCATCAACCCGAGCCCGAGGCGCTCGACCGTCTCGTCCGGGAGGTCGCCCACCTCGACCCGGCGGATCGCCTGGCGCTCCATCAGTTGGCGCACCAGTTCCACGATCGTGAGGACGAGCCTGCCGAGGTCACGTCCTACGGCGTCCGGGTCGAGCGCCAGGCGCGCCGGGAGCTCCGCCACCGTTCACCTCCATGTCAGTGTTCGATCAGGGTTCGCGTTCCATCAGGGTCTCGACGGAGCTGATCAGGGCGCGGAGCGAGACGTGCACCAGATCGACGTCGGCCAGGGAGATGGTGATGTCGCCGGTGATCACGACACCGCCGGCGAGCAGCCGG
>DASYES010000545.1:0-3784 GCA_036498885.1 Pseudonocardia sp. | reverse complement strand
GGTCGGTGCCGTCCCGCCGCCGGGTGCCTGGGGCTCCTCGGCTCCCGAGATCGTGTGCCCCGTGGTGTCGTCGGTGTGCCACGCCTGGCTCTGGAAGGCCAGGAAGAGCGCCACCCAGCGCGACTCGTCGGCGAGGTGCAGGAGCAGCCCACCGTCCTGCCAGACGCCGTCGTCCCGCGCGAACTGGGCGGAGTTGCCCTGGTTCATGTGTATGTCGTGCACCCCGTTGCCGGGCCGGAAGTCGAACACCTGATCGGCCTGGTCCTCCGGACCCCAGCGTTCGCCGAACACGTACGCGGTGACCCGCTGGTTCGCCTTCGCGCGCAGGACGTAGTGGTCGAGCAGGTCGGCGAGGTCGTTGTCGGGGCCGGACGCGTCCGGAGGCAGCAGCCGCATGGCCGCGGGGTCGAAGAGGTTGGCCCGGATGTAGTCGAGGTTCGCCCCGCCCGGCCCCGGGTGCAGGGGTGTCCAGCCCGAGCCGGCCGCGGGCAGCGCTGCGGTGACCGGGTGGCGGAAGTCGTCGACGACGAGGTAGCGCAGCTGCGAGGGCGCCTCTGCGGACTCGACGTTCACGGCCGCCCGGTAGTGAACACCGCCGTCGTCGACGAGGTGGATCTGGTAGTGCGGGGAGTCGGACGACCCCTCGCGGCGTGTGTCGACGACACGCGCGGACAGCACTCCGTAGGCCTTCAGTGGCATGGCAGCCCCCCGTTCCACATGCTCGTGATGCTAGGAACACGCAGGTCAGGTGTTGATGCGTTGACCGGGGGGCGGACGGCGGGCGACTCGCGGGTGAGGAATGGGCGACTCGCGGGAGGCGGTGCGGACGAGGTCGCGGGCCGGTCCGTCGAGGCGACGGTGGGCAGGCCAGACCGCCCGGAGCTCCCGCTGCAGGTCCAGCTGCCTGATCGGCACCGCGATCAGGGCGCCGGAGGCGAGCTCGGTGGTGACGGCCAAGGAGCTGAGCACGGCCGGGCCGATCCCGTTGATGACGGCGTTCTTGATCGCGGTGGTGGAGGAGAGCTCGAGGACGGGCGCGGTGAGCGGGCCGTGGCCGGCGGCGGCGAGCTGCTGTTCGAGGCAGGTGCGGGTGCCCGAGCCCTGCTCGCGGGAGACCAGAGGTATGGCCGAGAGCTGCGCGGGGTCGACCCCGCGCCGGTGGGCCCAGCGGTGGCCGGCGCCGACCACCAGCGTGAGCCGGTCGTGGGCCACGACCAGCGCGTCGAGCCCCTCCGGCGTGCCCGGTCCCTCGACGAAGCCGACGTCGGCCGCGCCCGAGCGGACGTCCGCGGCGGTGTCGGTGGAGTTGTGCGAGGTCAACCGGACGCTGGTGGCCGGATGCTCGGCCCGGAACGCGGCCAGCCAGCCGGGCAACAGGTACTCGGCGACGGTCAGGCTCGCCGCGACGCTCAGCCGCGACTCCTTCTGGGCCCGCAGCGCGTCGAGCCCGGCGTCCAGGGCGTGTGCCGCATCCAGCGCGGGGCGGGCCCAGTCCACCACCAGTGCCCCGGCGGCGGTGAGGCGCGCACCCCGTGGCGAACGTTCGAGCAGCGTCACGCCGAGGGCGGTCTCCAACGCTCGTAGGCGGGCGCTGACCGCGGGCTGGGAGACCCCGTGGCGGCGGGCGGCCTGGCCGATGCTGCCCGTCTCGGCGACCGAGACCAGCAGGTCGAAGGCCCCGAGATCCGCGACCCGGGAGGGCAAGGCCACAGGCACATCGTAGGCGGCCACACTGTAGGCGGCACCGGGTGCGCAGCCGCGCTGATCGGTCACAACGAGGGGAAGTTGCCGGTCAGGCCACCGTCGACGGTGATCGTCTGCCCGGTCAGGTAGCTCGCGAGATCGGACATGAGGAACAGCACCGGCCCTGCGATCTCGGACGCCTGACCGGCGCTGCCACGGGGGATGTTCCTGTCCATGCGGGCCCATCCCGCCTCGTCGACGAGCGCGTCGAGGCGCGGTGTGTGGGTGAGTCCGGGGGCCACGACGTTGACCCTGACGCCGAGCGGAGCGAGCTCGTGCCCGGCCGACTCGACCATGCGGTGAAGCGCGGCCTTGGCGGCGCCGTAGACGGTCTGGCCGGGCGAGAACGTGTGCCCGGAGACGGAGCCGATGAACACCATGGACCCACCACCCGCCTCGGCGATGGCTCGGCCACCGACCCGCAGGGCCAGAAAGGCGTGCCGGAGGACGACATCGAACTGTTCGTCGTAGCGGTCCTCGTCGTAGCTCAGTACCGGCCCCATCAGACCCCTGCCGACGATGTCGACGAGCCCGCTGACCGGACCGATCCGGCCGGCCTCGGTGAAGACGTGCTCCATGCCGTCGGGGCGGATGACGTCGGCCGTCACGGCGACCCCGCCGATCTCCTTCGCCACGGCCTCCACCGGCTCGACGCGCCGGCCCACGCAGACCACCGTGGCGCCCGCCTGTGCCAACGCGTGGCTGCACTGGCGGCCGATTCCGGCGCCCGCGCCCAGCACGACGACGACGCGGCCGTCCAGGCGCAGCTGCTGCGGGTAGTCGGGGACCGCCTCGGCGCTGCTCACCGGTCCGGACCGTGATCCATGCGATGGACGAACGTGTGCCTCATGGGGCGCCTCCTTCGAGCCGGCGGGCCGGACCCGCACTGCACTTGACGCTAGGGCGCCCGGTTGGCTCGCGCTGCCCGTGGTGACGCAGGAGACGGATCAGATCAGCGCAGCGCGGCATTACCTGCGTCCTGTGCCGCCTGCAACCCCTGCGGAACCGGCGTCCGCCCGGCGAACACGTCGTTGAGGATCGACTCGAACGCCGTGGCGCCCGCACCGAACTTCGGCCCCGACGGCGCGGGGATCGTGTCGGTGCCACCGTCGGCGCCGAAGTAGCGCGTGTCGACCCCGCGCGCGTTCCAGTAGTCGAAGTAGCCCTTCTGGGCCGCGCTGACGGCCGGGAGGGCAGCACCTTCCACGCCGACGAAGGACGCACCCTGCTCCGATCCGAGCCAGCGCAGGACGCGCAGGATGGCATCGTGCCGTGGGCTGTCGGCGTTGCCCGCGGCGATCACGCTGCTCACGACGCTGACGCGACCCGCAGGCCCGGCGAGCAGAGGCGCGATGCCCCAGTCGAAGGTCGCCCCGTCGTCGATGTTCTTGAGGTTGTAGGTGCCCGACTGGAACAGCGCCATCTTCCCCTGAACGAACTGATCGCGACTGAAGTCGGGGTTGTCGTTGGTGGCGGACGCGGGCGGGCTCACGTGTTGGGTGTTGATCAGGTCGACCATGTACGAGAACGCCTGCTCGGTCGGCGGGTCGGTCAACGCGAACGTGTCGTCCGGGGTCTGGATCCGGCCGCCGTTCGAACCGACGAAGTTGTAGTAGATCGCCTGCAGGTCGCGTGCGGCGTTGAAGCCGTACTGGGTGACGGAGCCCGGGTCGAAGCCCGGCTGGTCCGCGGTGCGCCCCGTGGCGTCGCGGGTGAGCCGGCGGGCCGCGGGCAGGAAGGTGTCGGCTGCGGTGTTCGTCGGGTTCCAGGTCAGCTTCGCCGGGTCGACGCCCGCCGCATCGACCATCGCCTTGTTGTAGTAGACGACGATGCGCCCGTCGGTGAGCGCCGGCACGCCCCACAGCTTCCCGGCTCGGGTGTACTGCTGCACCGCGGCCGGGACCCAGCCGCCGGTGTCACCGGCGAGCTCCCCGCCGACGTCGATCAGCTTGCCGCCGTCGGCCAGCGCGCCGAAGTAGGACGTGTTGAGCCAGTAGATGTCGTCGGCGGTGCCGCTGGCCACGTCGAGCGTCAGCCCGGT
>DASYES010000544.1:0-7905 GCA_036498885.1 Pseudonocardia sp. | reverse complement strand
CCTCTTCGTCCCGAACGAAGCGCGCTACCAAGCTGCGCCACACCCCGGTGGCCCGTGGGCCGTGACCAACTCTAGCCGACGTCTGCGGGCGCTGACGCGCGGGTTGCCCGCGCCGATGCGACCACCGACGGGCGCGGCACGAGCGTCAGCAGGCTGGCCTCCGGCGGGCAGGCGAACCGCACCGGCGCGAACGGCGAGGTGCCCAGACCAGCGGAGACGTGCAGCCATGTGTGGGCGCCCCATCGGGAGACGCCGCGGGCGCGGGAGCGGTCGATCCCGCAGTTGGTGACGAGCGCGCCGACGCCCGGTACGCGCAGCTGCCCGCCGTGGGTGTGGCCGGCGAGCACGAGGTCGTAGCCATCGCCGGCGAACCGGTCGAGGACGCGTGGCTCCGGGGAGTGGGTGAGGCCCAGCCGCAGGTCCACCGGGCGAGTGGGGCGGCCGGCGATGCGGTCGTAGCGGTCCAGCCCGAGGTGGGGGTCGTCGACTCCGGCGGCGGCGATCGTGACGTCCCCCGCGGTGAGGTTCACCTGTGCGTGGGTGGCGTCGGCCCAGCCTCGCTCGACCATCGCGGCGCGCAGGTCACGCCACGGCAGCGGGGCGCCGTGATGGCGCCGCTTGCTCTTCACCAGGTAGCGCGCCGGGTTCTTCGGGGTGGGCCCGAAGTAGTCGTTGCTGCCGAAGACGAACACGCCGGGGTACTGCATCAGCGGCCCGAGGGCGGCGACGACAGCGGGCACCGCGCGAGGGTGGGCCAGGTTGTCGCCGGTGTTCACGACGAGGTCGGGCTCCAGAGCGACGAGCTCGGCCACCCAGCGCTGCTTGCTGCGCTGCCGCGGGGTGAGGTGCAGGTCGGACACGTGCAGGACGCGAATCGGGCGCGCACCCTCCGCCAGGACCGGCAGCGTGGCCTCTCGGAGCGTCCATCTCCGGCGCTCGATCCCCGCCGCGTACGCGACGGTCGCCGCTCCCGTCGTGGTGGCGCCGAGAGCGATCCGAGCCCAGCTGTTCACTCGGCCAGGGTACGGCGACAGCCGCTTCCTCCGCGATCCCCACTATTTCGGTGACGAAGTCTTGACTCCCCACCCCGATCGCGGCGGCGCGGGCCGATATGTACGCGGACACGCAGGCGGGCATGCATTAGCGTGCAGCGCCGTGAGCACCTTGAAGGAGCAGCTGCGGACCGATCTGACCGCCGCCATGAAGGCTCGCGACGAGCTGGTGAAGGCCACCCTGCGGATGACGCTGACGGCGATCGGCAACGCGGAGGTCGCCGGCACGCACGCCCGCGAGCTCGACGACGCCGAGGTCATCAAGGTGATCACCAAGGAGGCCAAGAAGCGCGCCGAGTCCGCGGAGGCGTTCGCCGCCGCGGGCCGCGAAGAGCTGGCCGCCCAGGAGCGCGCCGAGGGCGAGGTGCTGGCCCGCTACCTCCCGGCCCAGCTGTCCGATGACGAGCTTGCCGCCATTGCACGCACAGCGGTCGAGGAGACCACCGCCGAGCTCGGCGAGCAGCCCGGGCCGCGGCAGATGGGGCAGGTCATGAAGAAGGCCACCGCGGCCGCCGCCGGCCGCGCCGAGGGTGGCCGGGTGGCCGCCGCGGTGAAGGCCCTGCTCGTTCCCTGAGGGGTCGTGCTCCCGGCCTACTTGGCGGGAGCCTTCTTCCGCGTCGTCGTTGTGCGCTTCTTCGGTGCCGGCCCGCGCGCCCGGCGTTCGGCCAGCAGCTCGGAGGCGCGCTCGTCGCTGATCTCCTCCACGCTGTCGCCCTTGCGCAGCGAGGCGTTGGTCTCGCCATCGGTGACGTACGGGCCGAACCGCCCGTCCTTGATCACCATCGGCTTGCCGGTGGCCTGGTCCGCACCCAGCTCACGCAGCGGCGGGGTGGCCGCGGCGGTGCGGCGGCCGCGCTGCTTGGGCTGCTTGTAGATCTCCAGCGCCTCGTCGAGCGTGACGGTGAACAGCTGTTCCTCGTTGGCCAGCGACCGTGAGTCGGTGCCCCGCTTCAGGTACGGCCCGTAGCGCCCGTTCTGCGCGGTGATCTCGTCGCCGCTCTCCGGGTCGGTGCCGACCAGCCGAGGCAGCGAGAGCAGACGCAGCGCGTCCTCCAGCGTGACGGTCTCGGTCGACATGTCCTTGAACAGCGATCCGGTGCGCGGCTTGGGCTTGGCCGGCGCCTTCTTCTTGGTGCCGTTGGCCGTGGCCTCCGCAGCGACGGGCTCGGGAAGGATCTCCGTGACGTAGGGCCCGTAGCGGCCTTCCTTCGCGACGATCTCGTGCCCCGTGGTTGGGTCGACGCCCAGCGAGCGGCCCTCCTGCGGCACCGAGAACAGCTGCTCGGCGACCTCGGGGGTGAGCTCGTCGGGCGGGAGGTCGTCGGGCAGGTTGGCTCGCTGCGACTGCCCGTCGCGCATGCGCTCGAGGTACGGGCCGTACCGGCCGACGCGCACCACGACATCGTCGAACACCGGGACCGAGTTGATCTCCCGGGCGTCGATCTCCTCGAGGTTGATCCCGACGAGCTTCTTCAGCCCGCCGGCGCGCGCCACCGATCCGGTGCTGCCCTGGTCCGCACCGAAGTAGAAGCCCGAGAGCCAGTCGGTGCGTCCCTGCAGTCCGGCGGCGATCGAGTCGAGCTCGTCCTCCATCGCGGCGGTGAAGTCGTAATCGACCAGCCGCCCGAAGTGGTGCTCGAGCAAGCCGACCACCGCGAACGCGATCCACGACGGGACGAGCGCCTGGCCCTTCTTCCACACGTACCCGCGGTCCTGGATCGTCTTGATGATCGACGCGTAGGTGGACGGGCGGCCGATCCCGAGGTCTTCGAGCGTCTTGATCAGGCTCGGCTCGGTGAACCGGGACGGCGGGTTCGTCGAATGACCTTCGGGGGTCAGCTGGGCGGCGGTCAGCGCCTGGCCCTGCGTGAGCTCGGGCAGCCGCGACTCGGCGTCGTCAGCCATGCCACCGGCCTGGTCGTCGACGGTTTCGACGTAGGCCTTGAGGAACCCGGGGAAGGTGATCGTGCGCCCGGACGCAGCGAACGTGACCGCCTCGCCGGTGGCCGCGGTGCCGTTGATGCGCACGCTCACGGTGGTGCCACGGGCGTCGGCCATCTGCGAGGCCACCGTGCGCTGCCAGATCAGCTCGTAGAGCCGGAAGTCGTCGCCGTCGACCTCACGGGCGATCTCGCCCGGGGTGCGGAAGCTGTCGCCGGCGGGCCGGATCGCCTCGTGGGCCTCCTGCGCGTTCTTCACCTTCCGCGTGTACTGCCGCGGCTGGGCCGGAACGTAGGCGTCGCCGTACAGGTCGCGCGCCTGGGTGCGGGCGGCCTGGATCGCCGACTCCGACAACGTGGTGGAGTCGGTACGGAGATAGGTGATGTAGCCGTTCTCGTAGAGCCGCTGCGCGCTGCGCATCGTGCGGTCGGCGGAGAAGCGCAGCTTCCGGCCGGCCTCCTGCTGCAGTGTGGACGTCATGAACGGGGCGTACGGCTTGCGGGTGTACGGCTTCGACTCGACGGACTCGACGGTGAGGCCACGACCCTGAAGGGCCTCGGCCAGCCGGCGGGCGCTCGCCTCGTCGAGGACGCGGGCGCTCTCCCTGGCGCTGTCCGCGCTCTTGAGACGGCCGTCCGGGCCGAAGTCGCGGCCGGTGGCCACCCGGGTGCCATCGATCGACACCAGGCGTGCGGGGAACTGCCTGGGGCTCGCCTCGGCACCGGCGTCGAGCTGCGCGGCGATGTCCCAGTACGACGCCGACACGAACGCCATGCGCTCGCGCTCGCGCTGCACGATGATCCGCGTTGCCACGGACTGCACCCGGCCCGCCGAGAGCTTCGGCATGACCTTCTTCCACAGCACGGGGGAGACCTCGTAGCCGTAGAGCCGGTCGAGGATGCGGCGGGTCTCCTGCGCGTCGACGAGGTCGTGGTCGAGATCGCGCAGGTTCTCGATGGCAGCGCGGATCGCAGGCTCGCTGATCTCGTGGAACACCATCCGGCGCACCGGGATCCGCGGCTTGAGCGTGTCGAGAAGGTGCCAGGCGATGGCCTCGCCCTCACGGTCGGGGTCCGTTGCGAGCAGGACCTCGTCGACCGACTTCAGGGCGTCCTTGAGCTCGGCGACCTTGCTCTTCTTCTCGGGCGTGATGATGTAGAGCGGCGCGAACTGGTTGTCGACGTCCACCCCGAGCCGCGCCCATGCCTCGCCCTTGTACTTGGCGGGGACGTCAGAGGCGCCGCGCGGAAGGTCGCGGATGTGCCCGACGGACGCCTCGACTATGTAGTCGTTGCCGAGATACTGCTGGATCTTCTTCGCTTTCGTCCCGGACTCGACGATGACGAGCCGGCGTGGCGGTCGCCCATTGGCGGTGACCGCAGCTGTGCCGTTGGGCCGACCCGGGGCAGCCTTCGCGGCAGCCTTCCGGCTGCCCGTGCCCCTCGGGGTCGCGGGCTTCGCACTCGTCGTTCCGGTTGCCACCTGGTCCTACTCCATCGTCTACGGCCGTTTCGGCGCCGCGCACCAGCCGTCCTGCTGGGTCTCCGCGCCGGATGCGCGGCAGTGCCCGGACACCGAGTATGCGGGTCTCCCGTTCCGGCAGTACCGGAACCTAGACTTCACCCGCCCACCTAGCGTGTCGCCCTCATCACACCGAGCGTCGCCCGGCGGAGCGCCTGCGACACCGTGTCGGCCTGCGCGGCGCGAGCCTAACCAGCTCGTCAAGACGCAGCCCTGCCCCAGCATCGAGGCCAGTCAGCGGTGTCGGCCCTGGCCGGAACCGGACCGACGAGCTCGACGAGCCGTTGAACCCGTCGGGTGCCGCTGATCCGCAACGCCTGCCCGTTACCCACCCTCGCGGGTGATATCCCGGCCCTGGTGGCCGCGGCCACCAAAGGCAGGTGCGTTTCAGGTGCGTGCGGGTCGAGCCCGAGCAGGTAACCGCCCCGCTCGTCGGGCCGGCCTGCGGCCAGAGCCCACAGTCGTAACGCCGGCCCGTCCAATTGCCATCCCGCCGGGACCGTTTTGACGGCCCCGCGTGTCCAGACCTGTGCGAGCCGCACCAGATCGCAGCGGAACGACGAGCGTAACGCGGTGGCGCCGCTCTCGGTTCGTACAGCCTCCATCCGGATGCCTGTGGCGGCGCACGCTGCCGCGAGCGCCGGTGCTCTGCCCGGATCGGGCAGCACGATCGAGAGCCGGGCCTGATCGCCCGCACCGAACCTGACGATCTGTCCCGGCCCGCACAGCAGCCCGGCGAGGTCGCTCACCCGCGAAGGACGGGCATCGGCGGAGAACAGCGACAGCTGCGACACGAGCGCACAGTAGAACACGCGTTCGAGCGTTGTGGCCAGGGCGCGCCGAAGATCGACGCTGTCGGGCGTCAGAGGAAGGAGGCGGCGGTCGGATCGTCGACGCGTGCCGGTCAGCGCGGGGCGGTGGCCGACAGCGCGGAGAGTTGCTGGCACTGCGTCGACCGCTCGGCGGCCTTCTGCAGCCGTGGCGTGGCGCTCAGGTCGGACAGCGGGTTCGGGGGAGTGATCGCGTCGAAGGTCGACTGGGCCTGGTTGAGCGCGCTCATGACGGACTCAGGGTTGTTCGCGTCGGCAGCGTCCACCGCGGTCTTGGCTCCCGTGAAGTCCTGCTCGAGGAACTCCAGCGCGCTCTGGGCCCGGCCCACGGCGTCGTTGCCACCCTGCACCGGGGAGCGGCCGATCGAACCGAGCTGCGAGCGGCCTTGCTGCACTCCGTTGAGGACTGTGCCGAGGTAGTCGCTGACAGCCCTCTTGACGGTGGGTAGGTCCGCCCCCGGCGGGATGGCGGGCGGCGTCGTGGCCGGAACCGCGAAGGCCATGACGGCCCCGCAGAGGCGGTCGGCCCAGACCACGGGATCGCTCCCGGGGCCCTCGGTCGGGGTCGGGGCAGGGTCGGCGCCCGGGTTGCCGGCGACCGTGGTCGTGCAACCGGCGAGGACGGCAGCGGCGACGAGCGCGGCGACGGCCGTCAGGGTGGGGCGGGTCGAGCGAGTCATGCGCCGGCTCCGGATCGGTGGAAGGTCGGCGTCAGTGTGCCCGGGCCCCTCCGGCGCTGATCACGGAGGTCCGGCCGACCCGCCCCGCCCCGCCCGGCTCGGCGTCGGTCCGCCGCGTCACCCTCCGGTCTGGCGTTCGACCTGCTGGCAGTTCGGGGCCTGTGCGCTGGCCCGCTCCAGCTCCGGGCTGGTCTGCAGATCGACCGTCGGGTCCGGCATGTTCGCCAGCTGCCCCAGCGGCGCGACGGCCTTCGGAAGCTCGGTGCGCAGTGTCTGCGGGTTGCTGGTGTCGACCGCGTCCACCTGGGTCTTGGCGTTCTGGAACGAGGTCCGGAAGGTGGTCAGGGTCTGCGTGAGCCGGGTGATGACATCGTCCCCGCCGGCCACCGGGGAGGGGCCTACGGCCGTGATCCCGCTGATCGCCGAGTCGGCCGCGGTCGCACCCTGCCCCAGGTAGTCGCTGATGCCCTTCGCGAGCGCAGTGGGGTCGGACGCGGTGTTGAGCTGCGGTGGCGTGCCAGCCGCCTTGACGAAGGGCAGGAGCGCCCCGCAGACGCCGTCCACCCACTGCACGGGATCTCCTGCAGCGGTCGCGGGCGTCTGCCCGGCCGGGGCGGCCGTGCCCGAGACGGCCGACGTGCAGCCCGCGATGCCCACCAGCAACGCGGCGAGCGCCGGAAGGAGCAGTGCCGGACGCGGTGTGGTTGACATGCTGCTCCTGGATCGAAGGTGGTGTGGGCGGCCAGTGTGCCGCTTCGGCAGGCGATGCACCGCGACAGGCCGGTCAGCGAGCAGGTGACGTCGTCGAGCGGACCTGCTGGCAGTTCGCAGCCTTGTCGGCGGCGGCCTTCAGCTCGTCGTTGGCCTGCAGTCCTGCAGTGGGGTCGGCCATGTTCCGCAGCTCCTGCAACGGCGCGAGCGCCGTCGGCAGAGCGACCGACATGGTCTGGACGCTGGACGTGTCGACGGTGGTGAGCTGTCCGCGCGCCGCGTCGAAGCCGGTGCGGATCTGGGTCAGGGCTCCCTTGAGCCGGGCGACATACTCGTCACCGCCTGTGACCGGCGATGGGCCGATCGCGTCGAGTGCGGTGATGGAGCCCTGCACCGCCGTGCCCGTGGCAGTGAAGTAGTCGCCGAGCCCGCGAACGGTGGCCACGGGGTCGGCCCCGTTCACTTGCGGCTGGGTCGTGGCCGCTCGGGCGAAGCCGGACAGTGCACCGCACACCTGGTTCGTCCAGGCCACCGCCTCGGCGTCGCTGTCACCCCCGGTGCCGCACCCTGTCACGACGAGGAGAACGAACGCCGAGGCGAGTGTGTAGGTGAGCCTGCGAGTACTCATGCGGTCCTCCCGCAGCGGTGCGCATCAGGACGCGCGGCGCGCGTCGATTCGCGGGGGAAGGTACTGGTAGGCCTCAGAACGGCCGGAGGCCGCCCACCCGAACGGGTGAACGGCCTCCGGACCGGGTTGAGCGGTCAGCCGACCGAGCTGGCCGCCGGGGTGTCGGCGATCGAGGTGGAACGCCGCTTGGAGACGACGACCGCTGCCACGATGATCGCGACCGCCACGAGCGCGATGGCGATCCGCAGCGGGGCCGAGGCCGACGGGCCAACGGAGAACGTCACGACCGCCGGGGCGATCAGCACCGAGACCAGGTTCATCACCTTGATCAACGGGTTGATCGCCGGGCCCGCGGTGTCCTTGAACGGGTCGCCGACGGTGTCGCCGATGATCGTGGCCTCGTGGGCGGCAGATCCCTTGCCGCCGTGGTTGCCATCCTCGACCAGCTTCTTCGCGTTGTCCCATGCGCCGCCCGAGTTGGCCAGGAAGACCGCCATCAACGTGCCGCTCGCGATGGCGCCTGCCAGGTACCAGGCCAGCGG
>DASYES010000543.1:0-2619 GCA_036498885.1 Pseudonocardia sp. | reverse complement strand
TCACGTCCGGGTTCGGCTGGTTCGCGGTCAACAGCGTGAGCGCAGCATTCGCGTTGAACTCGCTCACCGGACTGCGCCCGGCGACCTGGCTCGTGATTGTCGTGGTCGTGCAGATCGGCGTCGCGTTCGTCGGCCACAACCTCGTGCAGGTCTTCGAACGCTTCGCCTTTCCCGTGCTCGCACTGGTGTTCGCGGTCGGGGCGGTGATCGTGCTGGCGCGATCGGACCCGTCGGCCGTGCCCGATGGTGGAGGCACCGGAGGCGTCGGTGGGTTCCTGCTCACCCTCGGCGCAGTGTTCGGCTACTCCGCGGGCTGGAGCCCGTACGCGGCCGACTACGCGCGCTACCTGCCGGCCGACTCCTCGCGTCTGCGCACCGGGCTCGCGGCCGGCCTCGGGCTGTTCGGCTCCACCACCGTGCTCATGATCGTGGGAGCGGCGTCCGTGAGCGCAACGGCGGCAGCGGGCGTGCTGTCGGACAACCCGGCCACGGCATTCGTCGGGGTGCTCCCCGGGGCGCTCGCGAGCCTCACGCTGCTGGCCATCGCGCTGGGAGCGGTCGCGGCCAACGTGCTGAACGTCTACTCGGGGGCGATGTCGTTCCTCAGCATGGGCGTGGACGTCCCGCTGCGGTGGGCCCGGGCTGTGGTGGCTGCGGCGTTCGGTGTGGTCGGTCTCGTCATCGCGCTGCTCGCGCTCGGCGATGCCGCCCACAGCTACGAGGGCTTCCTGCTGGTGATCGTCTACTGGATCGGGCCGTGGCTGGGCGTGGTGCTCACCGACCAGTACCTGCGCCGCGACCGGCTGCCGACCGAGCTGCTCTACGACCGCGGCCACCGCAATTCCGCGGGCGTCGTGGCCATCCTCGTGGGCATCGTCGTGTCCGTGCCGCTCTTCTCCAACCAGGTGCTGTTCGTCGGGCTGATCCCGCGTCTGGTGCCCGGCGTGGGCGATGTGACGTTCCTCGTCGGCATTGCGCTATCGGCGGCGGTCTACGCGCTGCTGTTCCGGCGACACGCGGAACGTGCAGGGTGAGCGCCTGTTGCGGGGCGGACGGTCTGCCGCGCAGAGTGAGCTCGTGACCACCCTGCCCGATCCGGCGGTGTCCGACCCGACCGTGCTGCTCGACGTCGCGCTCGGTGAGGCCGAAGCCGGCCTCGCCGAGGGCGGCATCCCCATCGGCGCGGCCCTGTTCGCCGCCGACGGCACGCTGCTGGGACGCGGGCACAACCGCCGTGTCCAGGACGACGACCCGTCGATGCACGCCGAGACCGCCGCGTTCCGCGCGGCCGGCCGGCAGCGCGACTACCGCTCGACGATCATGGTGACGACCCTGTCGCCGTGCTGGTACTGCTCGGGGCTCGTGCGCCAGTTCGGCATCGGTGCGGTGCTCATCGGGGAGGCCCGCACGTTCCACGGCGGCCACGACTGGCTCGCCGAGCACGGAGTCTCCATCACGGTGCTCGACGACGACCGGTGCGTCGATCTCATGACCGACTTCATCGCCGCCCGCCCGGACCTGTGGCACGAGGACATCGGGGAGCCCTCATGATTCCGACGATCGACCTGGCTGCGTGGCGCAGCGGTGACGCGGACGTCGGTCCCACCGTCGATGCTGCTCTGCAGCAGGCCGGGTTCCTGCTGGTCACCGGCCATGGCGTGGACGATGCCCTGCGCACGGAGGTGCGCGCGGCAGCACGGGCGTTCTTCGCGCTGCCTGCCGAGGTCAAGGCCCGCTACGCCGTGCGGATCGGCGGGCGCGGATGGCTCGCGCCGGGGGTGGAGGCCAACGGAAACGTCGAGGGGGTGGAGACGCCGCCCGATCTGAAGGAGTCCTTCGCGGTCGGGCCCGGCACACCCACCGGTGATCCGGAGGTCGACGACGTGTGGTTCCCGCCGAACGTGTGGCCGCCCGAGGTGCCGGAACTGGAGCACGCGGTCGGCCGCTACGTGGCTGCGATGACGACGGTGTCGCGCGAGCTGCTGGAGCTGTGCGCGGATGCTCTGGGCCTGCGGCGGGAGACACTCACCGCCTCGGCCCGCCACCCGACGTGGACGTTCAACATCAACCGCTACCCGCCGCTCACCGAGGTCGGCCGGCCCGCGCCGGGGCAGTTCCGGATCGGATCGCACACCGACTTCGGCACCGTCACCGTGCTGGACCGGGAGCCAGGGACGGGGGGTCTGCAGGTCGACATCGAGGGCATCGGCTGGACCGACGCCCCGTACGACCGGTCCGCATTCACTGTCAACATCGGCGACCTGCTCGAACACTGGACGGGCCTGCGCTGGCGCTCCGGACGGCACCGGGTGCTGCCGCCGCAGCCCGAGTCGCCGCACGAGGAGCTCATCTCGCTGGTGTTCTTCTTCGAGCTCGACCACGACGCGCTGGTCACCCCGCTGGCGCCGCCGATCGGTCGCCGCGCGGACCTGGCTCCGGTCGTCTCGGCCCCGTTCCTGCGGGAACGGCTGGACGCCATCTCGGTCGGCTAGTGTCGCGGAAACCGGGTTCCTTGCCCGGATCCGGTGTCCAGGCGCAGCGCCGCTGCGGGACCCCGCACCCCGGGCGATCGCAAGGCGGAGGAGGCGCCGATACCGCTGTTGTCTCGGCGCCGGACGA
>DASYES010000542.1:0-7766 GCA_036498885.1 Pseudonocardia sp. | reverse complement strand
ATTTTCCGTATTGCTGCCGACCGTCGCCGAATTGCGATCAGGCGTGAGATGGCCCACACCGGCCGACCAGGCCGAGTTCCTGGTCGATCGTGGTCTGCTGGTGCAGACGGGCTTGCCGAGCCCGCCATTCGCCACAACCGAGGTGGATTTACTGAGCCATCAGGCGGGGCCGCCCATGGACCGCCGGACCGAATCCGGCGAATTCACCGCGACGGACGCGACAACGCAGATCAGGAACGATTGGCGACCGCACGCCCGATCTACCCCGGGGGAGCGCTCCTGCGTCGAGCGACGAACACGAACTCGCGCCTGGGCCGGTCGGGTGCGTCGCGGACCTCGTCCACGACGAAGCCGTGCCGGTTCAGGTCGGAGTCGATCTCGGCGCGCTCGCGGAAGCGCAAGGTGGAGTCCGACGTCAGCACGGCGCCATCGGAAGCGAAGACCCACGTGGTGCGGAAGGTGACCAGCGGCAGGCTCACGTCCGTCAGTTCTTCCCAGCATTCGACCCGGCCGACGCCGGTGATCTCGATGGCCCGGTAGCTGTCCGCGCGGTTCCAGGTGCGCCACTGGCGTCGCGCCGGATCCCGGCTCTCGACGACGAGGCGCCCACCAGGTCGAAGCGCCTGGTGCACGCCGCGGAGGGTCGCGTCCCAGCCGCGTGGATCCGTGATCGCCTGAGCGACGTTCCCGGTCATCGTGGCGAGATCGACCGCCATCCCGGGAAGGGCCGTCGCGTCCCCGTGGATCCACGTCACACGGTCGGCACCGGGCCTCCTGCTGGCGTACGCGAGCGAGCCCGCCGCGGGGTCGACACCCGTCACCTCGACGCCACGGGACGTGAGGAGCAGCGCGAACGTGCCGGTGCCACAGCCCACGTCGAGCACGCGGCGAGCACCGAACTCGTGCACGATCGCCGCGTACACGTCGAGGTCGCCGCGGTCGGGGTCGAGCGCGTCGTAGATCGCCACCAGCCGCGGGTGCTCGAAGATCGCGTCGACCATCGCCCTCGCCCTCGCCCTCGCGGTGCCCTGCACCGGCCGCGATCGTCGCGCGGCTCCACGGTGGCGGTCACAGCGATCAGCGCGGGAAGAGCTCCGGGTTCATCGTGACGTAGTCCGCGACGCCCGACGCGGGGCGCCCGAGGATCTTCTCGACATCGGGCGTGGCGCGGTCGTAGCGGTTGGCGCGGTGCAGCCGTGCCATCGTGCGGATGTGGTCGAGAACGTGGTCGGGCAGCCTGGCGGCTGCAAGTTGCTCGGCGAACTCATCGAACGGCACGTCCTCGTACACGACGGGCCGACCGAGCGCCGCGGAGAACTCCTCCGCCATGACGCTCAGATCCCGCGACACAGGCCCCGTGAGCGCGTACGTCCGCCCGACATGCCCTGCCGGCTCCGCGAGGATCGTCGCGACGACATCGGCCACGTCCTGGGCGCTCACCGGTGACGTGCGGCCCGCGCCGAACGGCAGCCTGATCTTTCCCGTCCTTGCGATCGATGCGTAAACGAAGATCGTCATGAGCGGGTTCTCCATGAAGATCGTGGGACGCACGTGCGTGACCGGAAGGCCGGACCAGTCGAGTACCTGCTCGGCGAGCCAGTGCAACCGCTGATGGCGCGACTCCTCGGTGCTGGTCAGATCCATCTGCGAGACGGTCATCTGGGACATGCTCACGACGACCTCGAGGTTCCCCGCTGCCCGTCCGGCGCTGGCCACGGTGGCGGTGGCCTCCAGATACTCCGGTGACACCGACATCCCGAAGTACACGCGGCGGCATCCGTCGAGTGCCCGTACGACGTCGGGGGCACGCGTGAGGTCGGCGACGACGACCTCGACCCCCCGTGCGCGAAGCGCGTCTGCGCGCTCGTCCTCGCGGCGGACGAGGGCGCGCACCGGGAGACCGCGCTCCTGGAGCCGTTCAACCACCCGGCGGCCGACGCTGCCCACACCGCCGCCTGCCCCGGTCACGAGGATCGCCATCCTGCCTCCCTGCCCGTATTAGTGCGACTCACCAGCTGAGTCTCACAAACAGACTAACCAATTATCAGACGAGAACGGTCCCGCCGTCGACGGTCAGAACCGTGCCGGTCGTGAAGGTCTGCGTCATGCAGTACAGGTACGCCTGCGCGGCGTCACCGACCTCACCGACGCGGCCCGCCGGAATCGCCTCTGCGATGTCCCCGTACATCTGCTCGCGCTCGGACTCGTTCATCCCCGCCCACAGCGGGGAGCGGAGTACCCCCGGGCTCACGGCGTTCACCCGGACCGGCGCGAGCTCCACGGCCAACGCCTTGGTCAGCGCCTCCACCGCACCGCAGATGCTCGCCGGCACGGCCCAGCCTGCACCTGGACGGTCCTTGGCGGTACCCGTGGTCAACGTGATCGAGCCGCCAGGGCGCACCAGTGGTGCCGCAGCGGAGACCGCGGTCAGAGCGCTGAAGAAGCGCAGACCGAAGAACCGGCGCGCCTGCTCCACGTCGAGCCCCATCACCGGCATCAGGGCCAGCGCTTCTCCGGCCGTGTAGACGAGATGATCGAGCTCACCGATCTCGTCGAGCACGCCACGAACGGTGGCCGGGTCGCCGAGATCCGCGACCCGGCCCGCGGCCCCGTCGGGAAGTGCCGTGAGCGCCTTGTCGACGCTGGAGCGACGGCTGGAGACGACGACGACCTCAGCCCCGGCGGACCCGGCGCCTGCCGCAACCGCGAGCCCGACGCCCGACGTCCCGCCCAGAACCACGACGCGCTGCCCGTGCAGATCCATGAGGAAACTCCTGGTGTAGTGCTGATCAGACACCTCCACGATCTGCCCGTGGGTGCCGCGACGTCCAAGACTCCTCTCTGCGCCTGCAATACCCTGGGGGCATCCGGCCTCGTCACGGACGGAAGGCGCGAGCATGGATGTCGACCTGCGCAAGCTGCGCTACTTCGTCGCGGTCGCCGAGCACCTGCACTTCGGCCGCGCCGCGGCGGCGCTGCACATCGCCCAGCCCGTGCTCTCCCGTCAGATCCGCGCGCTGGAACACGAGCTGAAGAGCCAGCTGTTCGACCGCACCAAACGCGCCACCGCACTCACCCGCGCCGGCGAACAGCTCCTGGTCGACGCCCGCCCCCTGCTGGCCGGCGCCGACGCCCTGCAACGACGGGTCCAGCGTGCCGCACGCGGCCCCGACCACTTCACCGTCGGGTTCATGCCCGGACTCATCGTCACCCCCGCCACGCGCGTGCTGGCCGCCCGCCACCCGGACCTCACCGTCGACGTGCTGCGCACCAGCTGGGACGACCAGACCGAGGTCGTGCTCGACGGCCGCGTCGACGTCAGCTACGTACGCCTGCCGGTCGACCAGCAGGGCCTGGAGATCCGCCCGCTGCTCGCCGAACCCCGCGTGGCCGCGCTCCCCCTCGACCACCCGCTGGCGGCGAAGGACGGCATCAGCATCAGCGACCTCGCCCACGAGCATCTCCTGCAGAACCCCGACGCCGTGCCCGAGTGGCGCGACATCGCCGTGGAGCTGCGTAGCGGCCGAGGAGAACCGCCACGGCCGATCCGCACGGTCGAGGAGAAACTCGAACACGTCGCGGCGGGGCGCGGACTGGTGGTCCTTCCGCTCTCCACCGCCACCTTCTACACCCGCCCCGACATCACCTGGGTCCCCATCGACGACATCGGACCCAACCGCGTGTGCCTGGCCTGGGACAGCGCCCGCACCGACCCCCTCATCCACGAGTTCGTCGGGATCGCCCTCGCCCAGGCGGAACAGCTCTCCTCCCCTGCCTGACCAGTCCGTAGCGGTGTGCGCGATCTCCGGCCGTTCGTCGAGTCCGGGCCGGACACCCGGCCGCTCCTTGCTCTCGAGTGGAGGGCTCGCGATCCACAGCTGACCACGCAGGTCCGCGACGTCCACGCAGTCCGCCCCGGCGAGCGGGTGGCCGGCAGGCACGGCGAGGCGCAGGCTGCGTTCGGCGAGCACCTCGAACTCCGGGTGTGGCGACTCGGCGTCGGGCGGCCGGAACGGCGGCAGGGATGCCACCACCGCGAGATCGATGCTGCCTGCGTACGGGGTACGGATCAGTGCAGGCGTGCCGCCCCCCTGCGTGGTGATGATCGTCATCGCCGCCCCCGGCACGAGGAGCCGGGTGCAAGGCCGCCTGCTCGACGTCACCGACGCGGGCGCTGTGGCACGGCCGGCCACCGAGCTCGAGGAGCTCCACAGCGGGGTGGACATCGTCTTGTCCAACGCG
Source organism: Pseudonocardia sp. (assembly GCA_036498885.1). Lineage (GTDB taxonomy): Bacteria > Actinomycetota > Actinomycetes > Mycobacteriales > Pseudonocardiaceae > Pseudonocardia. The sequence continues at coordinate 3,524 of DASYES010000542.1, read as the reverse complement.
ATCGCCCGGATCACGCCGGACCGGCCCCGGTCCGAACAGGCCGACGAGTTCATCGACGTCGCGAACGGAGTCACGCACGCGATGCTGCGCTCCTTCGGCCCGGTACTACGCCCCGGCGGCTGATCGTCGTGGCCAGCTCACTGGGAACGCCCGGTCGCCTCGACCCGCGTGCTCGACCTGGTGCTCGCGGACCACGTCGACCCAGGCGCCTACGGAGAGCTCGTCCGCTTCGGCCAGGTGCTGCCCTGGCACACCGGAACGCCCACCCGGGACCAGGACAAAATTCTCGGTACGTAGGCAGTTCTCAGCGAGGTCCCTACTGGCCGCTGTCCTCCGACCACGGTGTGGTGCGACCAGAGGGACAGCCGAGCGGGAGACATGCGAGCATTCCTCGCCGTGACCAGACCCGTGATCTTCGTCGGCGGCCCCCTCAATGGACAGGTCGCCGAACGCATCGGCGAACAATGGGACCAGTACCGCGACGACTCCGGCGACCCCCTCTCCCGCGAGATCGGCGAGAAGATGAGGTACAAGCAGCCGGCCAGCGAGCGGCAGCACTACTACCTGGCGTTCATCGCCGGACAGAGCGACGTCCTCGGCGAATGGGTGTACGTGCACCTGCCACTCGTGGGCTACTACAACGCCGCCGGGACGTGGAACGCCAACCTCCACGCAGCGGTGGAGGCGATGCAGTCGGAGCAGGTGACGGCCGAGTAGGCGGTTGCGGGCGTAACGCGCTGGGCGCCGCCGGGCCGATCAGGTGCCCGGTGGGGCCAGGCGAGCTCCGCGCGCTCGGCGTGCTTCGCGACCGGCCGGCGCAGCGTTCACCGAACCCACCACCCCGACCGGTCAATGGCGCGCGTCTGCAGGTCATCCTGGCGCGCCGAGATGACGAGGACGGACGAAGGGCGACCGACCTGAAGATCATTGAGCGCAGACGGAGCAGTACACTCCGCCGAACAGCGCAGTGGCAAACCACTCATCGCGGCCCAAAGAGCACACACCGCCGGACGAACTCAGCTTGGCAACCCAGGTGCCGCCTACCTCCCTAGATTTCCGCCGTGGCCGCAACTCCCTCCGCCCAGGATCCGCCTCTCACGCCGGCCAATGCCGGGCGCGTCGCCGCCTTCCTCGTGGTTCTCGCTCTGACCGTGGCAGGTGGTTGGCAGGCCGGCCGCATCCTCGATCCACCGCCCCCGCCCGCATCCGACTCCAGGCACGGCCACCCGTGACCGCGGTTCTGTCCGCGCCCACTGTGGACACCGAGCTGCTCGTCGAGGGCATGACGTGCGGAGCGTGCGCGGCGCGCGTCGCGCGGACGCTGCGCAAGCTCGGCGACGTCCAGGCGAGCGTCAACTACGCGACGGGCCGGGCGGCAGTCACGCACGGCGGCACCGTGAGCGTGGACGATCTCGTGGCCGCGATCGAACGCGCCGGCTACACGGCCCGGCAGCCGGAACCGGCCACACGCGACGACGGGGCCGAGCTGGCCCAGGACCTCGAGCTCGACGCACGGCGGCAGCAGCTCGTCGCGTGCGCAGCGCTCGCTGTGCCGGTGATCGTGCTGTCGATGGTTCCCGCCATCCAGTTCCCGTTCTGGCAGTGGACCGCGCTCGGGCTGACCACACCTGTCGCGCTGTGGGGCGCGCTGCCGTTCCATCGCGCGGCGCTCACGAACCTGCGACACGGGTCCGCAACCATGGACACATTGGTGTCGGTCGGGACCCTCGCCGCGTTCCTCTGGTCGGTCTACGCCATGGTGTTCGGCACGGCAGGCCTGCCGGGGCTCACGCACTCCTTCGACCTCACGCTCTCCCCGAGCGGCGCGACAGGACAGATCTACCTCGAGGTCGCCGCAGGGGTCACGACGTTCGTGCTCGCCGGCCGCTACCTGGAGGCGCGGGCCCGCCGGCGCTCCGGAGCCGCGCTCCGCGGCCTACTCGCGCTCGCCGCGACGGACGCCCGGCTGCTACGCGACGGGCGGGAACACCTCGTGCCGGTCGACCGGCTGGCCGTCGGCGACGCCTTCGTGGTGCGCCCCGGTGAGAAGGTCGCCACCGACGGCGTCGTGATCCAGGGCTCCTGCGCGGTCGACACCGCGGCGATCACCGGCGAACCGGCGCCCGTCGACGTCGCACCGGGCGATGGCGTGATCGGCGGGTGCGTCGTGCTCGGCGGGCGCCTCGTCGTGCGAGCCACCCGCGTCGGGGCCGACACCCAACTCGCGCGCACGGCCGCTCTCGTCGAGCGCGCGCAGACCGGGAAGGCCGCCGTGCAGCGGCTCGCCGACCGTATCTGCGGCGAGTTCGTGCCTGTCGTGTTCATGCTCGCCGCCGCCACCTGGGGGTTCTGGGCGGGCTCCACCGCGGGAGCCGGCACGGCATTCGCCGCCGCCACGGCGGTCTTGATCGTCGCCTGTCCGTGCGCCCTCGGACTCGCCACGCCCACCGCGCTGCTGGTCGGCACCGGCCGCGCCGCGCAGCTCGGCGTGCTCGTCACAGGGCCGGCGGCGCTCGAGTCCACCCGGCGGGTCGACACCATCGTGCTCGACAAGACCGGCACGGTCACGACCGGCGAGATGAACGTGACCGACATCGTGCCCGTCGACGGTGCGGATCGCGACGATGTGCTCGCCGTGGCCGCGGCGCTGGCCGGAACGTCGACGCACCCGGTGGCCCAGGCCGTCGCCCGCTACGCCACCGAGCAGGCGGTGGACACCACCGCCGAGGTCCACGAGGTCGTCTCGCTGGACGGGCTCGGCATTCAGGCCGACATCGGCGGCAGTGCCGCGCTGCTCGGGCGGCCCCGCCTGCTGCGGGAGCGCGGCGTCCCGCTTCCCCACGCCCTGGAGGGGCTGCTCGCGGACGCCGCGGCGACGGGACGCACGACCGTCGCCCTGGCCTGGGCCGGTCGCGCCCGCGCGGTGTTCGTCCTGTCCGACACGATCAGACCGACCAGCACCGAGGCGATCGCGGAGCTGCGCCGGCTCGGGCTCGAACCCGTGCTCCTCACCGGTGACGGTGAAGGCGCCGCCCGCGCGGTCGCCGACACGGTCGGGATCACCACCGTCATAGCCGACGCGCTCCCGACCGACAAGGTCGAACTCGTGGCACGGTTGCAGTCGCAGGGCCGGGTCGTCGCGATGGTGGGCGATGGCATCAACGACGCCGCCGCGCTGGCCCAGGCCGACCTCGGCATCGCCATGGGCACCGGCACCGACATTGCGATGTCCGCCGCCGACATCACACTCGTCCGCGCCGATCTCACGGCGGCCGTCGATGCCATCCGGATCTCCCGCCGCACTCTCACCGTGATCAAGGCCAACCTGGCATGGGCATTCGGCTACAACATCCTCGCGCTGCCCATCGCGGCCGCCGGGATGTTGCACCCCATGCTCGCGGGGGCCGCCATGGCGGCCAGCTCCGTCCTCGTCGTCACCAACAGCCTCCGGCTCGCCGGGCGACGGCGCAGGGGGTGACGACGGTCTCCTGGCAGCACGATGGGCGGCTCCCCGAGCGGGGAAC
>DASYES010000541.1:0-2369 GCA_036498885.1 Pseudonocardia sp. | reverse complement strand
CACCGTGATGCGCCCGGGGGTGCCGGACTGCTCGAGATATCCGCGGAATCCGGCCGCGCTGTCGGCCGACAGGTCGAAGACGCCGAGCTCGTCGAACGACCAGCCGGTGCCGGCCAGGAAGGTGTGGATGTAGCGGGCGATCAGGCCGACGCCGAAGAATCCGACGCGGGTGGGGCGTTCCCGGCCGCGGCTGAGCCAGTCGGCCGCCAGTGCCGCCGACGCAGCCGTCCTGGTGGCGCTGATGATCGAGCTCTCCAGGCAGGCGAACGGGTAGCCGGTGTCGTGGTCGTTGAGGATCAGCACCGCCGACGCCCGCGGAATGCCGGCCGCCACGTTCTCGGGGAAGCTCGAGATCCATTTCAGACCGTCCACCCGCGCCTGTCCGCCGATGGAGGCGGGCAGCGCGATGATGCGGTCGTTCGGGCGGTCGGGGAAGCGCAGGAAGTAGGACGGCGGGTTCACCGAGTCGCCTGCGCCGTGCAGCCGGTAGGTGGCTTCCACCACCTCCATGACCTGCTTCTCCCGCCCCTTTAGCGCGTGCTGCACCTGGGCACCCGAGATCACCGCGAACGGTGGCACGGTGAGTGCCCCGGGAGTCGACGGAGTGGAAGGGCCGGCGGTCATCCGGCCGTCACCCCGCCGGTCGGCGAGACGTCGCTGAGTCGCACGGCGTCAGCCATTCCGACGAGCACCTCACGCGGCCCCTCGAAGGCCTCCCGGCTGTGCGCGCTGCGGATGTTGTCGACGAGCATCAGGTCGCCGGCCTGCCACGGCTCCCGCGCGGTGTGGGCGTCGTAGATGCCGGTGAGCAGCTCGACGACGTCCTGGCTGATCGGGTCGCCGTTGCCGAAGCGGGTGTTGAAGGGCAGCCCGTCCTCGCCGTAGACGTCCACGAGGTACTCGTGCACCTCGGGATCCATCGTCCACTCGGTGAGGAAGGCGATCTGGTTGAACCAGCAGCGCCGGCCGGTGATCGGGTGGAGTACCACCGCGCTGCGACGCTGACGGGTACGCAGCTCACCGTCGGGCTGCCACTCGAACTCGATCGCGTTGGCGCGGCAGTAGCTCTCGACAGCAGCGCGGTCGTCGGTGCCGAATGCGTCGGCGTAGGACGCCCCGATGTCCTCGTTGTAGGTGCGGGTGAGCAGCCAGCCTTCCCGCTCGAACCGCTGGACCAGCTGAGGAGGCAAGGCGTTGAGCACGGTCGGCGAGTCGGCCACCCCGGTCGCCCCGCCTGCCGAGGCCGCGCCCAGGCACGCGAAGAGCATCATCCCCGGGAACTCGAGCGTGTAGCTCAGCTCGTGATGCATGCACATCGGCTGGTTCGGTGGCCATTTCGACGAGGAGTACACGCCGTCGGAGTAGACCTGCCGGGCCGCGAAGGCCTCCCGCTCGGTCATCAGTCCGGTGGTGGTCAGCCGCTGGAAGACAGCGGCCACCTCCGCCGCGTCGCGCAGTCCGAGGCCGCGGACCAGTACCGAACCGTGGTCGGCGACGACGGCACGTAGCGCGTCCCGGCGCTCGGCCGCCCAGCCCGGCGCATCGCCGGTGGGCGAGGCCCACAACATCGGCGGCTTGCCCGGCCGCAGATCCACGTCGAGCAGTGACGCCGCGGATGAGGACGACATCTCTAGTTCCTTCCAGTTGCTATTCAAGAAGAAGTCAGCAGTTCGGCGGCTGTCAGCACGGCTCGGGCCGCCTCGGTGGGACGGGTCCGCAAGAAGTAGTGGCCGCCCCCACCGATCTCGTGCAGCTCGACGTGCTCCGCCAGGAGCTCCCACTCCCGGTACCTGCGCGGAAACTCCGCGGTGCTCGGGTCGTCATCGGCGAGAACCGCCGTGACAGGGGCGGTCAGCTTCACCGCCGGTGGGTTGTCCAGGACCTCGACGAAGTACTGGAGTGCGGTTCCGTAGTCGTGCCGATAGGCCGCGCCGACGTGCTCGGCCCGCTGCGCATCGAGCTCACCCAGCTCGGTGTAGCCGCTATCCGAGCTCAGGCCGGCCGCGATGTCGGCGTTGCTGCGGCCCTCCAATGCGGCGAGGGCCGTGCGCCGGTCCGTGGCGTTGCCGAGCAGCTGCGCCCCGAGGAACACCCGCTGAACCGCCACGCCGCGCTCCTGCAACACCCTGGCCGTCTCCACTGCCGGCGCGGTGCCCGAGGAGTGGCCCCACAACAGGACCTTCGTCAGGCCCCGCCGGGTGATCTCCTCGACCACCTGCTCGACGACCCGCGCCATCGGCGCGAACGGCTCGCGCTCGGCGGCCAGGTCGTGACCGGGCAGCTCCACGGCATAGACCCCGAGCCCGCTGTCCCGCAGCGCCGAGGCCATCGGCTGGTAGTTCACGGCGTTGCCACCGGCGTAGGGGAAG
>DASYES010000540.1:0-3192 GCA_036498885.1 Pseudonocardia sp. | reverse complement strand
GATCGCCCGACGCACCGGGAGACCGAATCTGGTCGCTGCCGAGAACGCCTTCCACGGACGCACGATGGGCGCGCTGGCCCTCACTGGTCAGCCGGGCAAGCGCACGCCGTTCGAGCCGATGCCGCCCGGGGTATCGCACGTGCCCTACGGGGACGTCGCCGCGCTGGACGCGGCAGTCGGTCCCGACACGGCGGCCGTGGTCCTCGAGCCGATCATGGGCGAGGCGGGCGCGATCACCCCGCCGGAGGGTTATCTCAAGGCGGCGCGGGAGATCACCGCGGCACGTGGCGCCCTGCTCGTGCTCGACGAGGTGCAGACCGGCATCGGCCGCACCGGCACCTGGTTCGCCCACCAGCGTGAGGGGATCGTCCCGGACGTCGTGACCCTGGCGAAGGGCCTCGGGGGCGGGCTTCCGATCGGGGCATGCATCGGAATCGGGGCAGCGGCGTCGTTGCTCGAGCCCGGGCAGCACGGCACGACGTTCGGCGGCAACCCGGTGTGCTGCGCCGCCGCAGTGGCCGTGCTGCGCACCATCGCCGCCGACGGGCTGCTGGAGCACGTCACGCTCGTCGGCAAGGGCATCGCGACGGGCGTCGAGGAGCTGCACCACCCGCTGGTGCGCGAGGTGAGCGGGGCGGGCCTGCTCATCGGCATCGGTCTCAGCGCGCCCGTGTCGGCCGCCGTCGCCGCCGCCGCGCGCGACGCGGGCTTCCTGATCAACAACGCGGTTCCCGACCGGATCAGGCTGGTCCCGCCCTTGATCATCACCGAGGATCAGGCCGGGGAGTTCCTCTCCGCGCTCCCGTCGTTCCTGGACGCCGGCCATGACTAGACACTTTCTCCGCGACGACGACCTCACCCCCGACGAGCAGCGGGAGGTGCTGGACCTCGCCGACACGATGAAGGCCGACCGGTACGCACACCGGCCGCTCGCAGGTCCGCGCCCGATTGCCGTCCTGTTCGACAAGCCATCGACCCGTACCCGGCTGTCGTTCGAGGCCGGGATCGCGCAGCTGGGCGGGCATCCGTTGATCGTCGACGCCCGGTCGAGCCAGATGGGGCGCGGCGAGACGATCAGCGACACCGCGCGGATGCTCTCCCGCTACGTCGACGCGATCGTCTGGCGCACGGGCGACCAGTCGCGGATCGAGGAGATGGCGGCCGTCGCGACCGTGCCGGTGGTCAACGCGCTGACCGACCAGTTCCACCCCTGCCAGGTGCTCGCCGACCTGCAGACGATCCGGGAGCACTTCGGCAGGCTCGCCGGGCTGACCCTGACCTACCTGGGTGACGGCGCCAACAACATGTCCCATTCGTTGTTGCTCGGCGGCGCCACCGCCGGTCTGCACGTGCGGGTGTGTGCGCCGGAGGGCTTCCAGCCGGCCGCCGGGGTGCTGCACGACGCGACGAACCGCGCGGCCGCCACCGGTGGTGGGGTGGAGGTGATCACCGAGGTCGACAAGGCCGTGGACGGCACGGACGTGATCGTGACGGACACCTGGGTCTCGATGGGGCAGGAGGACGACGGCCTGGACCGTGCGGCACCGTTTCGTGGGCTCCAGGTGAACGCCGCGCTCGTGCGCCGCGCCGCGCCCGGCGCGATCGTGATGCACTGCCTGCCGGCCCACCGCGGCGACGAGATCACCGACGAGGTGATCGACGGGCCGGCGAGCGTGGTGTGGGACGAGGCCGAGAACCGGCTGCACGCGCAGAAGGCACTGCTCACATGGCTGATGCGGCGCTGACCGGGTTACAGCGCTGATCGAGGTGAACACCAGCAAGCGATGACCGAGGCGGGACGATGACAGGGACCAAAGGAGCGGGCCGATGACAGCGGTGGGCGACGACGCCGTGACGTCGGGCGCGCCCGCACCGGGGCCCGGCCGGACGCGGGCCGGGCGGCAGGCCCGGATCGTCGAACTGATCACGCAGCAGGCGGTGCACAGCCAGTCCGAGCTGCTGGCGCTGCTGGAGGCCGAGGGCATCGGCACCACGCAGGCCACACTGTCGCGCGACCTCGACGAGCTGGGCGCCGTGAAGCTCCGGGGAGCCGACGGTGGCACGCCTGTCTACGTGATCCCGGACGACGGCAGCCCGGTGCGCGGTATCGAGGGTGGTACCGCCCGGCTGGCCCGGTTGCTCGGGGACCTGCTGGTCTCCGCGGACGCGAGTGGGAACCTTGCCGTGCTGCGCACGCCGCCGGGGGGAGCGCACTATCTGGCCAGTGCCCTGGACCGGGCTGCCCTGCACGACGTCGTCGGCACGATCGCCGGGGACGACACCCTGCTGGTGGTCGCCCGCGAGCCCCTCACCGGCGCCCAACTCGTCGCGCGCCTGCGCGAACTCTGACCAAGGAGCAACCAACTCGTGAGCAAGGTCCTGACCTCCCTCCCCAAGGGCGAACGGATCGGCATCGCCTTCTCCGGAGGCCTCGACACCTCGGTGGCGGTCGCCTGGATGCGCGACAAGGGCGGGATCCCGTGCACCTACACCGCCGACCTCGGCCAGTACGACGAGCGGGACATGTCCGGCGTGCCCGCGCGCGCGAAGCAGTACGGCGCCGAGATCTCCCGCGTGCTCGACATCAGGCCGCAGCTGGTCGAGGAAGGCCTGGCGGCGCTGGCGTGCGGCGCCTTCCACATCCGGTCCGGGGGCCGGACGTACTTCAACACCACCCCGCTGGGCCGCGCCGTCACCGGGACGTTGCTGGTACGGGCGATGCAGGCCGACGACGTCAACATCTGGGGCGACGGCTCGACCTTCAAGGGCAACGACATCGAGCGGTTCTACCGCTACGGCCTGCTGGCCAATCCCGAGCTGCGCATCTACAAGCCGTGGCTCGACGCCGACTTCGTCCAGGAGCTGGGCGGACGCGACGAGATGAGCAGGTGGCTCACCGCCCACGGGCTGCCCTACCGGGACTCGGCCGAGAAGGCGTACTCCACCGACGCCAACATCTGGGGTGCGACCCACGAGGCCAAGACCCTCGAGCACCTCGACGTGTCCCTCGAGACCATCGAGCCGATCATGGGGGTGAGGTTCTGGGATGCGGAGACCCGGATCGAGACCGAGGACGTGGCGATCAGCTTCGAAGCCGGACGCCCGGTGGCGATCAACGGCCAGCGGTACGACGACGCTGTGGCTCTGGTCCTCGAGGCGAACGCGATCGGCGGCCGGCACGGCCTGGGCATG
>DASYES010000539.1:0-6508 GCA_036498885.1 Pseudonocardia sp. | reverse complement strand
CCATGCCGTCCACCGGGCCGGTCAGGAGGCCGCCGTCGTGACGCATCGGAAGCACGTGTCGACGACGGCGCGCACCGCCGAGCGCCGGTCGTCGGTGCGCCAGATGACCGCGAGCTCGCTCGGGGAAAGGTCGACAACCGGGCGGTGCACCACGTCGTCGAGCTGGTAAATCTCCGCGTTGCCCGCCGCGACCAGCACCACCCCGAGGCCGGCCGCGACGGCCTCGAACGACTCGTCCGCGGTACTGGCCTCCGCGGCGACGCGCGGCGCGGTCGTGCGCTGGTCGGTGGCGAGCCAGAAGTCGCGCATCGGGCCGGCCGACGCCGGCAGCGCCACGAAGGGTTCGTCGTGCAGGTCGGCGAACCGCACGGTGGGACGGCCGGCCAGCCGGTGCCGCGTCCCGCCGGCCCACCACGATCGATTTCGAGCAGGAGCACAAACGAAGCGGTGACAGGCGACTGGAGCCGTTCGTCATCGGCTCCGGGGTCGGTGCGGACCTGCGGGTGCTGCTCGACCTCGTCCGGCGCGGACGGCTGGACCCGCAGATCGGTTGGCGCGGCTCCTGGTTGCACGTGGCCGACGCGGCACGGGCGCTGCTCGACCGGCGGGTGCCGGGCAAGGCGGTTCTCGAGATCGCGTGATGGCAGTGCGGTGACCCCGGTCGAGCGCTGCACGGACCCGCGGCCGGCAACGGTGGGACGATGGGGACATGTGCGGTCGTTACGCATCGATCAAGGCCCCCGCCGACCTCGCCGACGAGTTCCGTGCCGTCGACGCCACCGACGGAGCGGCGAAGGTGGACTACAACGTGGCGCCCACCAAGCAGATCATCACGGTGGTGGAGCGGCACCCGCGCGACGAAGAGGGCACGCCCGACCCCGACACCACCGAGCGCACGCTGCGCATGCTGCGCTGGGGGCTCGTGCCGTCCTGGTCCAAGGACCCGAAGTCGGGCGCTCGCATGATCAACGCGCGGTCGGAGTCGGCGGCCACGAAGCCCGCGTTCCGCCGGGCGCTCAACTCGCGGCGCTGCCTGATCCCGGCCGACGGCTGGTTCGAGTGGCAGCGCGGGCCGGAGCACAAACAGCCCTACTACACCCACTACTCCGACGGCAGCTCGCTCGCGATGGCCGGGCTCTGGGAGTACTGGAAGCCGAAGGACGACCCTGCGAACGAGTACCCCAACGGGCTGGTCACGGCCGCGGTCCTCACCACCGACGCGGTCGGCCCACTCACGCAGGTGCACGATCGGATGCCGCTGGTGCTCCCGCGGTCGGCGTGGGACGCGTGGCTCGACCCGGACGCCGGTGCCGATGACGAGAGGGTGGCTGCCCTGCTCGCCCCGCCGTCGCCGGAGCTCGTGGCCGCACTCGAGCTGCGACCGGTGTCCCCGCGGGTCAACAGCGTGCGCAACAACGGGCCGGAGCTGCTGGAACCGCTCGCTGCCGAGGACGTCCGCGAGCCGCTGCAGCTCGACCTGCTGGCCGGGCCGAACCCGAAGTGACCGCTCCGGAACGAGCCGAACCATCGGGCGTGGTCGCCGAGATCGCCACGCCGCACGGTCCGGCGCGGATCACCCGCCACGACGCCGACGGCGAAGCGCGGGGCCTGCTGCTGCTCGGACACGGCGCGGGTGGCGGGGTGGGCGCGCCAGACCTGGTCGCCGCGGCGGGCGTCGCCGTCGCGGCCGGGGTGCACGTCGTGCTGGTGGAACAGCCCTACCGCGTTGCCGGACGCCGCGCGCCCGCTCCCGCCGCCCAGCTCGACACGGCCTGGCTGGCAGTGGTGGAGCACGTCCGGGCCGGCATCGACCCGGGGTTGCCGCTCCTGTTCGGGGGCCGTAGCTCCGGGGCCCGCGTGGCGTGCCGGACGGCAGCGGAAGGCGCTGCCGCCGGCGTGTTGTGTCTTGCATTTCCCGTCCACCCGCCGGGAAAGCCGGAGAAGGACCGGCTCCACGAGCTTGCCGCGCCGACCGTCCCGGTGCTGGTGGTGCAGGGGGAGAGCGACCCGTTCGGCCGTCCCGATCCTGCCCCCGGGCGGGAGGTCGTGATGCTGCGCGGCAACCACAGTCTGCGCAGCGACATGGCCGGCCTGCGGGCGGCTGTGGCGGGCTGGCTCGCGCAGCGGTTCGGGGCCGTGCCGATGGCCGGCTAGCAGTGGCTAGGAAGCCGCGATCGGTGCGAAGCGAGCCCCGGTGAGCCGCGCGAGGTCGCCAGGCGCGAGCTCCACCTCCAGCCCGCGGCGTCCGGCGCTGCAGAAGAGCGTCTCCAGATGCTCCGCGGACGAGTCCAGCACGGTCGGCAGGCGCTTGCGCTGGCCCAGCGGGGAGATACCGCCTGCCACGTAACCGGTGGCCCGCTCGGCGAGGGCGACGTCGGCCATCTTCGCCCGCTTGCCGCCGACCGCGGCCGCGAGCGACTTGAGATCGAGGGTCGTCAGCACGGGGACGATTCCGACCGTCAGCGCCCCGTCCACGTCGGCGACGAGAGTCTTGAACACCCGCGCTGGGTCCAGCCCCAGCAGTTCCGCGGCTTCCGGCCCGTAGGCCTGACCGCTCCCGTGGGTGTAGCTGTGCAGCCGGTGCGAGACGGCCTGCTTCGTGAGCAACGCGGTCGCCTGCGTTCCCCTCCCTGCCACCCCCGCACGATAGCGAGAAGGGAATCGCGCGGCGGAGACGGATGTTGGGAAGAGGGTGAATCAGGCAGTGATGGACGCGCCGAGAATCGCGCCGAGCCGCGACGGCCGGGTGCGTCCGGCCTTCGGGGTGGCGCTCGGCGGCGTAAGCTCGATCCGTCAGCAGGGCGGCCAATGGGTGGCCGACCTGAAGGTCGCAGATCGTGCGACCCGGCGGGAGAGGAGCAGGGTGCCACGCACCGAACAGGCGGCCGAAGCGGAGATCACCGCAGGTCAAGACGTCGAGCAGGAGCAGGAGGAGTCCGCCGAGGAACGGGCTGCCCGCTTCGAACGCGACGCGATGCCCCTGATCGACCAGCTCTACGGCGCCGCCCTACGGATGACGCGTAACCCGGCCGACGCCGAGGATCTGGTGCAGGAGACCTATCTCAAGGCGTACTCCGCATTTCGGACCTTCAGGGCCGGAACGAATCTCAAGGCCTGGTTGTACCGGATCCTCACCAACACCTACATCAACGGGTACCGCAAGCGGCAGCGCCAGCCCGTGCAGTCGGCCACCGACGAGATCAGCGACTGGCAGATCGCGCAGGCCGGTGAGCACACGTCCCAGGGCCTGCCTTCGGCCGAGATGGAGGCGCTGGACCGGCTCCCCGACAACGACGTCAAGGTGGCCCTGCAGCAGTTGCCGGACGACTTCCGGATGGCGGTGTACCTCGCCGACGTCGAGGGCTTCGCCTACAAGGAGATCGCTGACATCATGGGCACCCCGATCGGTACCGTGATGTCCCGTTTGCACCGGGGCAGGCGCCAGCTTCGCGACATGCTCACCGACACCGCCCGCGACCGCGGGTTCCTGCGGGGACAGCCGGAGGAGGTCTCCAAATGAGCTGCGGGAACCACCACGACACCGACTGCTCCGAGGTACTCGCCGAGGTCTGGCTGTTCCTCGACCACGAGTGCGACCAGGCGCGCAGAGCATTGCTCGCGCAGCATCTGGACGAATGCGGGCCGTGCCTTGCCGAGTACGGCATCGATGACAAGCTGAAGAAGCTGCTCGCCACGAAATGCGGCGGTGAGCACGCCCCCGACGAGCTGAAGAACCGGTTGCGGCGCCAGATCAGAGTGGCTGTGCTCGAGCAGGCGGACATCACCGTGGAGTCGGGGCCGGACGGCGCCACCACGACCACCGTCGAGGTGCGTGCCGCCCGCATCGAACAACGCGGATGAGCAGGTAGGGCGGTAGCGCGCGAAGGCGCCGGGGCCACTGGCCACCGGCGCCTTCTCACGATCACCTGCAGATGGATCAGGTGTTGGGCCGCTTGCCGTGGCTGGCCGCGCTCTTCTTGCGGTCGCGACGCTTGCGTGCGCGCTTCGACATGTTCCCTCCCCTGACTCGTTCCTCGTGATCGGTCCGTCGTACCGAAGGTGCCTCGAGTCTTCCACGTGCTTGACTGGAGCGAAGTCCGTGGGGCGTGGCGCCCTGACCGGGAGGGGTTTCCAGTTGTCCACCCTCAGCGAGCTGCTCGCGGAGCACACCCAGCTGGCCGGCGATGCCGTCGACCATCTGCAGCGCGTGGTCGCCGAGTGGCAACTGCTCGCCGACATGTCATTCGCCGACTTCCTGCTGTGGGTTCCCCTCAACGGTGAGGAAGAGCACCTCGGTCCACGCGATTTCCTCTGCGTGGCCCAGGCCCGCCCCACCACCGCGCCGACAGCGCATCCCGAGGACGTGGTCGCCGCGCGCGTCCAGTCGGCCGACAACCCGCAGTTGCGGCGTGCCGTCGTCGAGGGCCGGATCTGCCGGGAGGAGAACCCGCGCTGGCACCTCGAGGTGCCCGTGCGCCGCGAGACCATTCCGGTCCGGCACGCAGGTTCGGTTGTCGCCGTGCTGTCCCGCGACACGAACCTCGCCATGCCCCGGGTGCCCAGCCCGCTGGAGATCGCCTATCTGGGCAGCGCGTCGGACCTGTGCCAGATGGTCGCCGACGGCACCTTCCCGCCGCGTGCGGCCGTCGCAGGCGCCGACACGAGCCCGCGAGCAGGCGACGGCCTGATCCGCCTCGACGCGCACGGCCTGGTGGCGTACGCGAGCCCCAACGCGCTCTCGGCCTACCACCGCATGGGCCATGCCAGCGACCTCGTCGGGCTGTCGCTCACCCAGGCCACGCGGGAGCTCGTGCACGACCCGTTCGACGCCGCCGAGGTGGCCGCCCGCATCGGGGCGGCGCTGGACGGGCGCCACTCGCTGCGGATGGAGGTGTACGCCCGCGGCGCCGTGATGCTCGTGCGCGCCCTCCCGTTGCGCCCACGGGGCGACGCTGCGGGCGCCCTGGTGCTTGTGCGCGACGTCACCGACCTGCGCCGCCGGGACATGGCGTTGCTCAGCAAGGACGCCACCATCCGGGAGATCCATCACCGGGTGAAGAACAACCTCCAGACAGTAGCGGCGCTGTTACGTCTGCAGGCCCGCCGCACGGCGATTCCGGAGGCCCGCCGGGCGCTCGTGGAAAGTGTTCGGCGTGTCAACTCCATCGCGCTGGTACACGAGTCGCTCTCGGTCTCGGTGGCCGAGCGGGTGGACCTCGACGAGCTGGTCGACAAGGTTCTGCCCGCCATCGGTGACGGCGCCACCGCGGAGTTCCGGGCCAAGGTCCGGCGGGACGGCAGCTTCGGCACGTTGCCTGCCGCGCTGGCCACGCCCCTTGTGCTGGTGCTCACCGAGCTCGTCCACAACGCGCTGGCCCACGCCTTCGAGCCCGGCCGGGCCGGGGAGGTCGTGGTGTCGGCCAATCGGTCAGCGGGCGTGCTCGACGTGGTGGTGGCCGACGACGGCCGGGGCATTCCGCCGGGGTTCGACCCGGACTCGTCGAAGGGGCTGGGCCTGCAGATCGTGCGGACCCTGCTCGACTCCGAACTCGACTCCGCGCTCCAGGTTCGACCCCGCCCAGGGGGCGGAACCGAGGCCGTCATCAGGCTCTCGTTGCGGGGGCGTTAGCCTTCAGGTCGTGGTCGAAGATTCCGGTTGTGCGGTCGCCGCCCGGGCCATCGATCCCCCTCCGGAGCTGCTCGTGCGTGCGCCCGGTGAAACGACCGCGGGCCCGGAGCCGGGTGCAGTCCGGCCTCGGGCCCGCGGTGGGGGAGGTTTGAGTAGTGCGGTGTATCAGGCGGTGCGTGCGCGCGTACGCGCGTTGCGGCGCTTCAGGGCGCGCCGCTCGTCCTCGCTCATGCCGCCCCAGACGCCTGCGTCCTGGCCGCTCTCCAGCGCCCACGTGAGGCACTCGGTGACGACCGGGCAGCGCCGGCAGACGGTCTTGGCCTCGGCGATCTGCAGCAACGCAGGCCCGCTCGTCCCCACGGGGAAGAACAGCTCGGGGTCCTCGTCGCGGCAGATAGCGCGGTGACGCCAATCCATGGTCTCTCGGCTCCTTGTACTTGCGCGATCGGGGTCGCGCCGATCGTCTGTCACGGTGTTTCCGCGCTTGTGAATCGTTTCACGAGCGCGCTCGGTGTTCAAGGTCCGAGGTCCACTCAGGTGAGCACTCTCACCCACTCATAGCAACGAGGTGCGCCACGATCGGTTACTTGTCGCGTACCGCGTTCGTGGCTCGTCGCCTTGAGTTATCGACCTCGTCCCGCCCACCGGAACCGGGTTACCCCCGGTCCCGAAGGACCATGCGAGAAGGATCCTCGCGATCACTCGCTTGTCCCTGGACCACCTTGGGGCAACGTTTGCCCTGGTGCGAGCCCTTATCGGCTCGACGGTCCACAAGCATCGGTGAGTGGACGAGAATCCTCACCCTCGTGAGTGACACCGCACTCCCGGCTGCGACGAGCTGCGCATCTCGCACGATGACCCGTAGCGCCGCGAACACGG
>DASYES010000538.1:0-6735 GCA_036498885.1 Pseudonocardia sp. | reverse complement strand
ACCAAACGCAGCTCGTCGGTCTCCGCGCCCGGCACGAACTCGCCACCGCGGGCCTCCGCGCCCCAGTACCGCACCAGCTTCTCGCCCTCGGCCACCGAGTAGTGCACGTCACCGAGTGCCGGCCCGAGACGGACGCGCTGTCCCGTCTCCTCGGCCACCTCCCGGACCGCGGCGAACGGCATGGTCTCGCCGGCGTCGAGCTTGCCCTTCGGGAACGTCCAGTCGTCGTAGCGCGGCCGGTGCACGAGCCCCAGCTCAGTGCCGCGGATGCCGGGCCGCCACAGCACGGCTCCGGCGGCCAGCACGTCGGCGTTGTTCGTCTCGGCGCCGGCCTGCGGAGGGCCGGACCGGAAAACCCCGCTCATCGCCGGCCCTCGCTGCGCTCGGCCGGCGCTTCGCGGAGGCGCTGTGACACTGATTCGCTCGCAAGCTCGTTCATTCGTCGTCGGCCGTGGCGCCTGCGCCGGCGTGTAGCAGCATCATCTCCGCCTGGTGGTCGCGCACCGGCGACACGCCGGAGTCCGGCGTCGGCGACGGTTCCCACGACCCGTCGGCGTGCAGCGTCCAGCACCTGGTGGCCGGGTCGAGGCAGGAGTCGAGCATCAGGCCGAGCTTGCTCGCCAACCTCGGGTCGGCCACCCGCAACAGCACTTCGACCCGCCGGTCGAGGTTGCGGTGCATCATGTCGGCGCTGCCGATCCAGTACTCGTCGGCCGCCCCGAAGTGGAACACCCGCGAGTGCTCCAGGAACCGGCCCAGGATCGACCGGACGTGGACGTTCTCCGACAGACCAGGGCGGCCCGGCCGAATCGCGCAGATGCCGCGCACCACCACGTCCACCGGAACGCCTGCCAGCGACGCGCGGTAGAGCGCGTCGATCACCTGCTCGTCGACCAGTGAGTTGACCTTGATCCGGACCCGGGCGGCGGGGTTGCCCTCGCGGTGGGCCTCGATCTCGTCCTCGATCCGGCGGACGATGCCGCGGCGAACGCCGTAGGGCGCCACCAGGAGGCTCCGGTAGGACGTCTGGTGGGAGTAGCCGGTGAGGGAGTTGAACAGGTCGGTGAGGTCGGCACCGATCGTCGGGTCGGCGGTGAGCACGCCGAGGTCTTCGTAGAGCCGGGCGGTCTTCGGGTTGTAGTTGCCGGTGCCGATGTGGCAGTACCGCCGGATCGTCGAACCCTCCTGCCGCACCACGAGCGAGGTCTTGCAGTGCGTCTTCAGGCCGACGAGCCCGTAGACGACGTGCACGCCCGCCTTCTCCAGCTCGCGTGCCCAGCGGATGTTGGCCTGCTCGTCGAACCGCGCCTTGATCTCCACCAACGCCACCACCTGCTTGCCGGCCGCGGCGGCGTCGATCAGGGCGTCGACGATCGGGGAGTCACCGGAGGTGCGGTAGAGGGTCTGCTTGATGGCCAGGACGTTCGGGTCGGACGCGGCCTGCTCGATGAACCGCTGCACGCTCGTGGAGAACGAGTCGTAGGGGTGGTGGACCAGCACGTCGCCCTCGCGCAGGGTGGCGAACACGCTGCGCGGGGTCTCCCGGTCGGCGAACGCCGGGTGCGTGGCCGGGACGAACGGGTCGTCCTTCAGGTCCGGGCGGTCCACCCCGTGCACAGCCCACAGCGAGGTGAGGTCGAGCAGTCCGGGCACGGTGACGACGTCGGCGGGGTCGACGTCCAGCTCGCGCAGCAGCAGCTCCAGCACGTGCTCGCTCATCGTGTCGGTGACCTCGAGGCGCACCGGCGGCCCGAACCTGCGCCGGGCGAGCTCGCGCTCCAGGGACTGCAGGAGGTCCTCGTCGCGGTCCTCCTCGACCTCCACGTCGGCGTTGCGGGTGACGCGGAAGGCGTGGACCTCGGCGAGCTCCATGCCGGTGAACAGCTCGCCGAGGTGGGCGGAGATGAGGTCCTCGAGCGGAAGGAACGTGATCGTGTCGTCATCGGTGCGCACCCGAACCAGCCGCGGCACGTTGTTGGGCACCTTGACCCGCGCGAACCGCTCGGTGCGGCCCTCGGGGTCGCGCACGGTGACAGCGAGGTTCAGCGAGAGCCCGGAGATGTAGGGGAACGGGTGGGCCGGGTCGACGGCCAGCGGGGTGAGCACCGGGAACACCTGGGCCGAGAAGTAGGCGGAGAGCCTGATCCGCTGATCGTCGGTCAGGTCGCCCCAGCGCAGGATGCGGATGCCCTCGGCCGCCAGCCCGGGGCGCACCTGGTCGAGGAAGACGCGTGCGTGCGCCTCGGCGATCGCCTGCGTGCGGGCCGCGATCCTCGCGAGCTGCTCACGGGGGGAGAGGCCGTCGGCACTGCGGACGGCGAGCCCGGTCTCGTCACGGCGCTTCAGTCCGGCCACCCGGACCATGTAGAACTCGTCGAGGTTGGACGCGAAGATCGCGAGGAACTTGGCTCGCTCCAGCAGCGGCTGACTGGGGTCCTCGGCGAGGGCGAGCACCCTGGCGTTGAAGTCCAGCCATGACAGCTCGCGGTTGAGGTAGCGGTCGTCGGGCAGCTCGGACGCCGGGGCGAGGGTGCGTGCCGGCGGGCTCACCGGTACGGCTGCCGCCGTGCCGGTGAGGGCCGGGGGCGTGGCGGGTGCCGCGGGGCCGGGCCGCCGCCCGCGGCCACTCCGCGGGTCCGCGTCCGGTTCCTCGTGGCGAACGGGCACAGTGGTGCTGCTCACGGGGCGGCTCGCCGCATGCACCCGACGGGTCGAAGGCCGCGGGGACCGCCGCCCGCGCGTGCCCTTCCGGGCGGGCGTCTGGTCCTCGGGGCCGGGCTCCGGGACAGAACTGCTCACGTCGTCACCCACGATAATGATTCTGGCCCACCGGGCGACTCTCTGCGGATCCCACCGAAAGTCGGGCGGGTGAACTGCGCCGCAGGCACGTGCCGATATGCGAGCTAACGACGGATTCGAGCAGGTCCTGTGGGGGCTGCGTCAGTGGTGCGGGCTCGGCGTGAGGACGCTCGATGTGTGCTCACCCAGGCCGAGGTCCATGGCTTCGCGCAGGTCGTCGGCGGTGTCGACGTCTCGCCGCAGGCCCGGCCAGTCGCCGTGCAGCGGCTGTGCACCGGATTCGCGGTGGCTCAGGGCGGAGCCCACTCCGAACAGCGGGTCGAGCGCGACGCCCGGCGCGGCGAGCAGGAAGGTCGTGCCGGTGCCCTCGGCGTCGGAGCAGAAGGCGCGCCCCGCCCGGCCCGAGGCGAAGAGCCGCGCCGCCGCGGCGATGGCGTCGTCCAGCTCGGCTGCCCGAAGCGCGGGCAGGTCGGCCTGTAGCGCCCCGACCGCCGCCGCGGGGTCATGCTCACGCAGGCGCGCTGCGCCGCCCGCGTAGGCGGCGTTGAGGCCCGGCACGGCGCCGTCCGGAACGACCTCGACGCCCACGGCGCCGAGCTCGGCGGCGACCACCGGGTCGGAGCTGATCACGAGCAGGCGCCGCACCGTGGTCGAGGCCCGCACCGCCGCCACCGTGTCGTGCGCCAGCGCCAGCGCCAGGCGTGCGTGGGCGTCGGCGTCACCGATGCCCCGATCAGCGGCGCCGCGCAGCCGGGACTTGGCCGCGCCCAGCTGCTTGACCGGGACCACCAGGTCCACGGTCGACATCGTCGAGCCCACCCCTCCATCGTGCACCGAACCCGGAGGTGGACCACGAGCGCCCGGCCAGGAAGACTCTCCGCGTCAGGCCGGGATCGGAGGTTCGTGCGTGAGGCGTGAGAAGGGCGGCTTCTGGATCGCGTTCTGCGCGGTGTTCTTCTATCCCATCGGCTGGCTCGTGGGTCGTTCCCGCTTCGAGGGCAAGGAACACATCCCCTCGACCGGCGGCGCGCTTCTCGTGGCCAACCACATCTCCCACCTCGATCCGATCTTCAGCGGGCTGGTGGTGCACCGGGCCCGGCGGGTCCCCCGGTTCCTGGCCAAGAACAGCCTCTGGAGCAAGCCGGTGCTCGGCTGGGCCATGCGCGGCAGTGGCCAGATCCCCGTCTACCGGGAGTCCGCCGACGCGCAGCACAGCCTGCGGGAGGGCACTCGGGCGCTGACCGATGGCAAGGTCGTGGTGATATACCCGGAGGGGACGATCACCCGCGACCCGGAGGGATGGCCGATGCTCGCGCGCACCGGCGTCGCCCGGCTGGCGCTGTCGGCCGACGTTCCCGTCGTTCCGTTCGTCCACTGGGGCACCCGGGACGTCTACGACGGCTACAAGCGCAGGTTCCGGCCACTGCCCCGCAAACCGATCACCGTGCGCTGCGGCGATCCCATCGACCTGACGGCGTACCGCGGGCGTCCGCTCGATGCCGCGCTCCTGCGCGAGGTCACCGACCTGATCATGTGCCGGGTCAAGGAGCTGCTCGCCGAGGTTCGCCAGGAGGAGGCCCCCGTGCAGTTCTTCCGCCGCGGAGCGGATTCGTGAGCGGTGGCCGGGAGGTCCGCCGCGTCGCCGTCCTCGGGGCGGGGTCGTGGGGCACCGCGTTCGCGAAGGTCATGGCCGACGCCGGACGCGAGGTGCGGCTGTTGGCCCGCCGCCCCGAGGTGGCCGCTGCCGTCAACGAGCGGCACACCAATCCGGACTACCTCGCCGGCATCGTGCTGCCCTCGCTGCTCACGGCCACCACCGAACCCGGCGCGGCGCTCGACGGCGCCGACACCGTGGTGTTCGCCGTGCCGTCGCAGACGCTGCGCGACAACCTCGCCGTCTGGCGTGACCTGCTGCCTCCGGCCAGCACGCTGGTGAGCCTCGCGAAGGGCGTGGAGCTGGGCACCCTGCTGCGGATGAGCGAGGTGATCTGCGAGATGGCGCGGGTTCCCCCGCACCGGGTGGCCGTCGTCTCGGGGCCCAACCTGGCGCGCGAGATCGCGGCTGAGGAACCCACCGCCACCGTGATCGCATGCTCCGATCACGACCGCGCGGTGGCGCTGCAGCACGCCTGCACCACCGGCTACTTCCGCTCCTACACCAACACCGACGTCGTCGGTTGCGAGCTGGGTGGCGCGGGCAAGAACGTCATCGCGCTCGCCTGTGGAATCGCGGCGGGGATGGGCTTCGGCGACAACACGAGGGCGTCGCTGATCACACGCGGGCTCGCTGAGACCGCACGGCTGGGCGTCGCGCTGGGCGCCGACCCACTGACGTTCGCAGGCCTCGCTGGTCTCGGCGACCTCGTGGCCACGTGCTCGTCCCCGCTGTCGCGCAACCGGACGTTCGGCGAGCGCCTCGGCCGCGGCGAGTCCCTCGCCCAGGCAGAGCGGGCGAACCACGGGCAGGTGGCCGAGGGCGTGAAGTCGTGCCTGTCGATCTGCCAGCTCGCGGCCCGGCACGGGGTGGAGGTCCCGATCGCCGACGCCGTGCGGCGCGTCTGCCACGAAGGGCTCTCCGCCGCGGAGATGGGCAAGGAACTGATCAGCCGGACTCCGCGCCCCGAGTAGGCCACGTCGTAGTGTGAGGGCGTGACGGGGGACGGGACACGCTGCGTGCACGGCGGCCACAGCGGAAGCGTCCTCGGAGAGGCCTTGCACCCCGGCCCGGTCCTGTCGTCGACGTTCCACCTCGGCGGCCCCGCCGACCCGACACCCACCGACTTCTACGGCCGCGCCGACAACCCCACCTGGCGCATGCTCGAGGCCGCCATCGGTGAGCTGGACGGCGGCGAGTGCGTGCTGTTCGCCTCGGGGATGGCGGCGATCGCGGCGGTGCTGCGGCTGGCGGGCCGCGACGGTGCGCTGGTCCTGCCATCCGACGGGTACTACCTGGCCCGTTCGCTCGCCCGTGACGAGCTGGGCCCGCTCGGCGTCGAGGTGCGGGAGGTGCCGACCGCGGGCGAGTGGCCGGCCGAGGTGCTCGACGGCGCCGCGCTCGTGCTGCTGGAGACGCCCTCCAACCCCGGACTGGACGTGGCCGACATCGCCGCCGCAGCCGCCGCTGCCCACGCCGCCGGGGCGCTCCTGGCCGTCGACAACACCACGGCGACGCCGCTCGGACAGCAGCCGCTGGCCCTCGGCGCCGACCTCACGGTCGCCAGCGACACCAAGGCGCTGGCCGGACACGGAGACGTCGTCCTCGGCCACGTCAGCGTCCGCGACGGGGCACTAGCGGCCCGGCTGCGCGAGGCGCGTGCCCGCGGCGGTGCCGTACCCGGGCCGATGGAGGCCTGGCTCGCCCACCGCGGGCTCGGCACCCTCGATCTGCGTCTCGCCCGGCAGGCCGCCAACGCGGCCGCCGTGGCCACAGCGGTCGCCGAGCACCCGCTGGTGTCGGACGTCCGGTGGCCGGGCCTGCCGCACGACCCCGCCCACGCCGTGGCGGCCCGCCAGATGCGGCGCTGGAACGGGGTGCTGCGGTTCACCCTGCCCGACGAGCACGCGGTGGGGCAGTTCCTGGCCGCGTCCCGGCTCGTCACGTCGGCCACCAGCTTCGGTGGCCTGCGCAGCAGCGCCGACCGCAGGCAACGCTGGGGCGACGACGTGGCGCCCGGGCTGGTGCGATTCTCGGCTGGCTGTGAGGACGAACACGATCTTGTCGCGGACGTCCGAGCCGCGCTGGCTGCCGTCACCGGGTGAGAGTTGCCACTCAACCAAACGTGATTCGGACCCATATCACACGTGCGTCGCCCCCTCCCGCTAGGGTCTGATCTGCGAGGGAGGTGGTCGCGTGAAGCATCGACAACCCGACCCCAACAGTGCCGACCCCGAGCCAGGGGCGGCGCTGGGGATCACGCCGCACCCGAGCGTGGTCCC
>DASYES010000537.1:0-5838 GCA_036498885.1 Pseudonocardia sp. | reverse complement strand
CCTCGTCGGCCAGGTACTCGACGGCCGACAGGTCGTGGGTGATGAACAGGCATGCGAACCCGAGGTCACGCTGGAGGTCGGCGAGCAGGTTGAGCACCGAGGCCTGTACCGAGACGTCGAGTGCGCTGGTGGGCTCGTCGGCCACCAGCAGCCGCGGTGAGGAGACCAGTGCCCGGGCGATGCTCACCCGCTGCCGCTGGCCGCCGGACATCTCGTGGGGGTAGCGCTGCGCGACCTGCCGGCGCAGCCCCACCTGTTCCAATGCGTCCCCGACGCGCTGCTCGCGTTCACGCCGTGACTGAGCCAGACCGAGCAGCCGCAGCGGCTCGCCGACGATCTCGCCGACCGGCAGTCGCGGATCCAGTGAGCTCGCGGGGTCCTGGAACACGATCGAGACCTCGCGGCGGTGCGGCCGCAGCCGCCGCCTGCTCAGGGTCGTGACGTCGGTGCCGGCGAGGCGCACCGTGCCGGACGTCGGCTGCAGCAGCCGCACCACACACCGGCCGACTGTCGACTTGCCTGATCCGCTCTCGCCCACGAGGGCGAGCACGCGGCCGCGCTCGATCCGAAGGCTCACCCCGTCGACGGCCCGCACGGGGCCGAAATGCATCACGAGGTCGTCCAGCTCCAGAGCCGCCTGCGGAGCCTGAGAGGCGGACTCCTCCATGAGACCAGTGATCGTCCTACCGTCCCTTCACGAGGAGTGCTTCGGCCGGATGCCAGCAGGCGGCCCGGTGCAGGGCCCGTTCGTCGTCGGGGTCGGCCGGGGAGTCGGATTCCTGCAACACCAGCGCCGGGGCCGCCGCGCGGCAGCGCTCGTCCGCTGCGGGGCAGCGTTCGGCGAACGTGCAGGCGTCGGGCTGCTCCTGCAGCACCGGCACCAGCCCGGGGATCTCCTGCAGCCGGCCGCCTGCCGCGCGTCTGCCCGCGGTCGGGACCGCGCCGAGCAGGCCCAGCGTGTAGTGGTGGCGGGGAGCGTCGAACAGTTCTTGCGTGGGGGCGGTCTCGACGACCCGGCCCGCATACATGACGAGCACCCGGTCGGCGATGTCCGCGACCACGCCGAGGTCGTGCGTGATGAGCACGATCGCCGTGCCGAGCCGCTTGCCGAGGTCGCGCAGCAGATCGAGCACGGCGGCCTGCACGGTGACGTCAAGAGCGGTGGTCGGCTCGTCGGCCACCAGCACCGCGGGATCGCAGGCCAGCGCCATCGCGATCATGACGCGCTGGCGCATGCCGCCGGAGAACTGGTGCGGGTAGGCCCCCACGCGCGTGGCAGGCGACGGGATCCCGACCAGCCCGAGCAGCTCGACGGCCCGCGCCAGCGCCTGCTTGCGCGAGAGCCCTTGGTGGATACGCAGCGTCTCGGCGATCTGGCTGCCGACGGTGAACACGGGGTTCAGCGAGGTCATCGGCTCCTGGAAGACGTAGGCAACCTCCGCGCCGCGCACCGTGCGCAGCACGGGCTCAGGGGCTCCGACGAGTTCCCGGCCGCGGAGCCGGACCGAGCCGGTGACGGTCGCCGAGCCGGGCAGCAGCCCGGCGATGCTCATCGCGGTGACGCTCTTCCCACAGCCCGATTCACCGACCACCGCGAGCACCTCGCCAGGGTGGACGTCGAACGACACCCCGTCGACCGCGGACACCGCCCCGTCGTCGGTTCGGAACGTGACGCTCAGGTCGCGCACGTCGAGCACGGCGTCGCCTGCCTGGGCCGTCACCGGGAGCTCCTCGGGTCCAGGGCGTCGCGCAGCGCGTCGCCGAACAGGTTGAAGGCGAGCGCCACGAGCATGATCGCGAGGCCGGGGATCACCGCCGTCCACGGTGCTTTCGCGGCGTACTGCTGGGCCTCGGAGAGCATCACACCGAGGCTCGGGGCGGGCGGCTGGATACCGAGCCCGAGGAAGGACAGCACCGACTCGCCGATGATCACCTGCGGGATGGCCACCGTGGCCTGCACGATCACGGCGGAGAGCGCGTTGGGGAGCACGTGGCGGCCGAGCACCCAAACGTCGCCCGCTCCGTCCACCAGCGACGCGGAGACGAAGTCGAGGTTCTTGAGCCGGAGCGTCTCGGACCGGACGACGCGGATCATCGCCGGGATCTGGGAGATCCCCAGCGCGAGCGCCGCGTTGCCGAGACTCGGGCCGCGGATGGCCGCGAGCCCGACGGCCAGCAGCAGGAACGGGAAGGCGAGCATCAGGTCGGTGAAGCGGGAGATCACCGCGTCGAGCGCCCGGAAGTAGCCGGCCGCGAGACCCAGCGGCACCCCGACGGCCAGGGTGAGGGCGACAGCGAGCGCGCCCACCTCGAGCGAGGCCCGCAGCCCGTAGAGGATGCGCGACAGGACGTCGCGGCCGAGGTCGTCGGTGCCGAGGGCGAACCCCACGGTGCCGGGGATCTGGAACGGGGCGTCGAAGTTCACCTGTGCGGGGGAGTACGGCGCGAGCACGGGAGCCAGCACCGCGGCCACGACGGCCACGGCCAGTACGGCGAACCCCGCGATGCCCAGTGGGCTCCGGCGCAGCCTGCGCAGGGCCGCGCGGCGCCGCGGTGGTTCGACGCCCGGCTCCGGTGCCGGTGGGGTGACGATCTCGGTGGCGGTCATGCCGACGCTCCTGCCACGCGGATCCGCGGGTCGATCAGCGAGTACGCGAGGTCGACCACGAAGTTGATGACGATGTAGGCCGTGGCCGTCACGAGCACCACCCCTTGCAGCACGGGATAGTCACGCTGGAACACCGCGTCGATCGTCATCTTCCCGAAGCCGGGCAGGCTGAAGATCCCCTCCGTGACGACGGCACCGGAGATGAGGATGCCCAGCTGCAGCCCGACGATGGTGATCACCACGACGAGGCTGTTGCGCAGCGCGTGGCGCCCGATCACACCGCGCGGCGAGACTCCCTTGGCCCGCGCCGTGCGGATGTAGTCGGCACCTAGCGAGTCGAGCATCGCCGAGCGGGTCTGGCGCATCACGATGGCCGCGATGCCCGTGCCGAGTACGAGCGCGGGCAGCACGAGGTGGTGCAGGTTGTCGATCGGGTTCTGCGTGAGCGGTACGAAACCGGAGGCGGGAAAGGCACCCAGGCCCACCGAGAGGTAGAGGATCGCGACCAAGCCGAGCCAGAAGTTCGGCACGGAGAGCCCGAGCAGCGCGAGCCCGTTGGCGAACCACTCCGCGGGACGGCCGCGCCGGACGGCCGCCACCACGCCGGTGGAGACGCCCAGCACGACCGCCACCAGCATCGCGAGCAGCGACAGCTCGATCGTGACGGGCAGCGCGGTGGCGATCATCGTCGAGACCGGGATGCCGGTCCGCGTGGAGCTGCCGAAGTCGCCGTGCAGTGCTCCGAACATGAACTTCCCGTATTGCACGATGATCGAGTCGTCGAGCCCGAGCCGCTCGCGGATCGCCGCGAGCGACTCCGCGTCACGTTCCTCTCCGGCGAACGCGAGTGCCGGGTCGCCCGGCAGGGCGCGGACGCCGAGGAACACCACGATCGTGGCGAGCACCAGCGTCAGCGCCGACTGCCACAGCCGGTTCAGCAGATAGGACCGCATGCCGCGGGCGACCCGTCAGACCCGGGTGAGCCCGGCGAAGGCGACCCGCACGATGCCGTCCGGGAAGACCTGCACCCCGGCCACCTTGTCCGTGACACCGGTGAGATTGCGTTCTCGGTACAGGTAGACGATCGGGTCGGCCTGGTGGATGGTGGTGACGACCTCGCCGTAGAGCCGCACGCGCTCGGCATGGTCGGTGGCAGTGCGAGCGCGCGTGAGCAGCTCGTCGAGCGCCGGGTCGCTGTAGCCGGCCACGTTCTGGCCGCCGCCGGTGCTGAGGAAGTTGGTGATGTTGTTGTCCGGGTCGATCCGGCCGGACCAGCCCAGCTGCAGCACCTCGAAGTCGCCGCGGTCCTGCTGGTCGAGCAGCGCCGAGTACTCCACCGGCTGGATCTGCAGGTCGAAGCCACCGGTGGCCACCGAGGCCTGCAGCGCCTGCGCGAGCCGCAGGGAGTCGGGGTTGTTCGACGTGATCATCGAGATCTTGTAGGGGACCGTGACACCGGCCTCCTCCAGCAGCTTGCGCGCGGCGTCCGGGTCGTGTGGTGTGCAGGCCTGCGCGGCCTCACTGGTGTACTCGGTGTCCGGGCTGACCGGCGAGCAGGCCGGCGTGTAGATCCCGCCGAACACCGCCTGCACCACACCCTGACGGTCCACCGCGAGCTCGAACGCCCGGCGCACCCGGGGATCGTTCGCCACCGGCGTGCCCTTGTCCCCGAGCGGCTTGTCCAGCCCGGCCACATTGCCGATGTTGAAGGTGACGCCCTGGTAGCCCAACCTGTTCGACTCCAGCATCGTGATCCCCGGCGTGGTGCGCAGAGCCGGGGCGTCCTGCGTGGAGAGGGAGTCACCCACTTGCGCGTCGCCGGAGCGCAGGTTGGCGGCCCGGATGCTGGCGTCGGTGATGATCCGGTAGGTGACCCGGTCGAGGTGCACCTTGCCCGCGTCGTAGTAGTTCGGGTCGCGCACGACGTCGATCGAGTTCTGTGCCACGCGCTTCTCGAACTTGAACGGCCCGACGCACACCGGTGCCGTCCCGAACTTGTCGCCGAGCTGCTGCAGCGCCGTCGGGCTCATGATCATTCCGGCTCGGTCGGCGAGCACCGACGTCAGCGGGGCGAACGGGGTCGACAGGTGGACGACCACGGTGCTCGCGTCCGTGGCCTCGACCGAGGTGACGGGCCCGAGCTCGCTCTTGCGTCCGGATCCCGACATCGTGAGATTGCGCTGGAACGTGGTGACCACCGACTGCGCGTCCATCGGGGTGCCGTCGGCGAACTTCACCCCTTGACGCAGCGGGATCGTGACGTTCAGGCCGTCAGCGGAGATCGTGGGGAGCGCGGTGGCCAGCTGCGGCACGATCCGCGTGTGCTCGTCGAGGTCGTAGAGCTTCTCGCACATCGTGTGGAAGACGTAGCGCGAGTAGAGCGAGCGCGACTGCGTGGGATCGAGCATGTCGGGCTCGGCCGACAATGCCATGACGAGAGTGCCGCCCTGTTGCACCGCGGCGGGGTCGGCGGGGCTGCCGAACGAGTCGGTGGCAGGTGCCGCGGCGGGCCCGCTGCTCTGCTGCACGGGTGCGCAGCCGACGGCGACCGCCGCTGCGAGTGCTATCGCGAGCGCTCCTGCGCCGCGCCCCCGGATCCGTCGTACCAGGCTCATCGTTCTACGTTCTCCTCGCGGCGGTCATTCGGTCGGGTGAACGTAATGTGCTTCTAGAAGCCGCGGCTATGGTGTAAGGGCAGTCTTGATCTAGCTGAAACACGGTGCACATCTCAGGCCGGGCACCACGGCCCGGCACACTGGGATGCATGACCCGCCGGCTCGGGGCGCCCTGAATGCCCGCGCTCGATGCCGCGCAGCAGAGCGAGAGGTTCGCCGCCGCCCGGGTGGCCCGCCTCGCCACGCTGCGCGGCGACGGCACACCGCGCCTGGTACCGATCACGTTCGCGCTCGTGGACGGCCTCGTGTGCTCCGCCGTCGACGAGGTCAAGCCCAAGCGGAGCACCCGTCTCGCGCGGCTCGACGACATCCGGCGCGACCCGCGGGTGGGCGTGATCGTCGACCACTACGAGGACGACTGGTCCGGGCTGTGGTGGGTGCGCGTGGACGGCACCGCGGAGATCCACGAGGTAGGCCCGTTGCGGGAGCGGGCGCTCGCCGACCTGCGGGCGAAGTACCCGCCCTACGCCGCCGAGCCGCCGTCCGGTGCGGTGCTCGTGATCACGCCGTCGCGCTGGAGCGGGTGGACGGCGATCGCGTCGAAGCCGGACTCAC
>DASYES010000536.1:0-6570 GCA_036498885.1 Pseudonocardia sp. | reverse complement strand
CACGGAGCCGCCGGCTACCTGGCAGGAAACGGGCTGCTGCCCGCGCTCGGCCTCGCCTATCTCGCGGCCGACCACCTGGCCACCCTCGTCGGCCAGCCGCATGAACAACACGATCCCCACACCGGCCCCGAGAGGTAACCGATGACCGACCTCATCATCCGTGACGTCAGGGTGGTCCGTCCCGGCGTCGAAGACGTCGACACCGCCGACATCGCGGTGGCTGACGGGCGCATCACACAGGTGGCTCCGCGCATCGAGCCCGAGCCCGGCACCACCGTGCACGACGGCCGTGGCCGCCTCGCGTTCCCCGGCGTCGTCGACGCCCACCAGCACTGGGGCATCTACAACCCGCTCGCCGACGACACGGCCTCCGAGAGCCGGGCCTGCGCGCAGGGCGGCGTCACCACGTCGCTCACCTACATGCGTACCGGCCAGTACTACCTGAACCGGGGCGGGAGCTACGCGGAGGTCTTCCCCGAGGTGCTCGCCGCGGCGCAGGGCCGCTCCTACGTGGACTACGGCTTCCACCTCGCGCCGATGCAGGCGTCCCACATCGACGAGATCCCCGCGCTGGTGGCCGAGCACGGCGTGACGTCGTTCAAGATCTTCATGTTCTACGGCAGCCACGGGCTGCACGGCCGCTCGTCGGACCAGAACGCGTTCCTCATGATCCCCGAAGGGGAGCGCTACGACCTCGCGCACTTCGAGTTCGTGATGCGCGGGGTGCAGGCAGCGCGCGAGGCGCACCCGGAGCTCGCCGACCAGATCTCCCTGTCGCTGCACTGTGAGACCGCCGAGATCATGACCGCCTACACGCGGATGGTCGAGCAGGCCGGTGACCTGTCGGGGCTCGAGGCCTACAGCGCCTCGCGCCCGCCCCATTCGGAGGGCCTCGCCGTCACCATCGCGTCCTACCTCGCCCACGAGACCGGGCTGCCCACGATCAACCTGCTGCACCTGTCGTCGGCGAAGGCGATGGAGGCGGCGATGCTGATGGCCCGGACGTTCCCGCACGTGGACTTCCGCAGGGAGGTGACGATCGGGCACCTGCTCGCCGACGTCACCACGGCCGACGGCATCGGCGGCAAGGTGAACCCGCCGCTGCGCCCGCGCGCCGACGTGGAGGCGCTGTGGGAGCACCTGCTCGCAGGGAACGTCAGCTGGGTGGTGTCCGACCACGCCTGCTGCAAGGCGGAGACCAAGTTCGGCGAGAACGCCTCCGACGTGTTCGCGGCCAAGTCCGGCTTCGGCGGCACCGAGTACCTGCTGCCCGGGCTGGTGGGGGAGGGCCGCAAGCGGGGCTTGAGCCTCTCGCGGATCGCGGAGCTGACGGCCGCGACCCCGGCACGCCGCTTCGGGCTGCCCACCAAGGGCGACATCGCCCCCGGCTTCGACGCCGACATCGCACTCGTCGACCCTGACAGGTCCTTCGTCGTGGATCCTGCTGACTCGGAGTCGACGCAGGAGTACACCCCGTTCCGCGGTATGGAGATCGGCGCCACGGTCGCCTCGACGTTCCTGCGCGGCGAGCTCGTCTTCCAGGACGGAAAGATCGTCGGCACTCCGGGCGGCCGCTACCTGAACAGATCCCAGAAGGCCTGACCCCACCACCCCGCGAGTCGCCCGTTTCCCGTAGGCGAGCCGCCCGCCACATACGGGCGGCGCGGGCAACTGGGCGGCGCGGACGGGCGACTCGCGCGCAATGTGGGCGACTCGCGCAATGGGAGTTGCGCGAGTCGCGCGCGGAGGGCGTGGCCCCCGACTCGCGCGCGGAAAGCGGGTGACTCGTGCACCGGGAGCGGGCGACTCGCGTGCGGAGGGCGGGATCCCGGGCACGCTGAGCGGGCGCTTCGTGCGCGGGGAGTGGGCGCTTGGCCGGCGGGCGGGCGACTCTCACGCGGAACGCTGGCGAGTCGCGTTCGGAGAGCCAAAGCGACTCGGCGGTCGCGTGCACGGAAACAGGGCGACTCGCGGGCTGGAAGTGGGCGACTCGCGCACCGGAGGCAGGTATCTCGCGTTCCGGCCCGGCGACTCAGGTACGGAAAAGAGGCGACTCGCGGGATCGGGCGGCGGCTCGTGCACGGAAACAGGGCGACTCGCGGGCTGGAAGTGGGCGACTCGCGGGGGAGGGGGTGCCGCGCGGGGGCCCGGCGCGGCGTCGGGGTCTGGTGCTTTTCCTCAGCTCCTCAGCTCCTCAGCTCCTCAGCTCCTCAGCTTCTCAGCGCGAGGACGGGCCGGGCTTCGCCATCTGCCGGTGGGCGGCGGCTTTCAGCCTGTCGGGTAGCAGCGCAGCCGCGACTCCCTGCGCCCTCGTGCCCAGCGACCCGGCCACGACCTTCGGGTCACCCTTCACCAGCGCCCGGAAGCCCTGCTCCGCGACGCAGGCCGGGTCGTCCTTCGACGACGCGCCCACCTTCGTGCCCTGCATGCCGGCGCGGCGGAAGAAGTCGGTCTCCGTGGGGCCGGGCGTCAGCACGGTGATGGTGATGCGGGTGTCCTTGAGCTCACTCTGCAGTGCTGCGCCGAACGACTGCAGGAAGGACTTCGACGCGTTGTACACGGCCTGGCACGAGCCCGGCACCGTCGCGGTGATGGAGGAGGTGATCAGCACCTTGCCCTCGCCGCGGACGGCCATGTCGCGCAGGATCCGCTTGGCCAGGCGCACCGTCGAGGTGATGTTCAGGTCGATGATGTCGAGCTCGTCGGCCAGGTCGTTGTCGAGGAACGCACCGCCCTGCCCGACCCCCGCGTTGAGCGCCACGACGTCGACGGGGCGTCCGAGTGCCGTGACAGCCGTGTAGACCTTCTCCACGCCCTCGGCGGTGCGCAGGTCCGCACGCACGGCACGAACCCGGGCGCCATAGCCACGCAACTCGGCCGCGGCGGCGTCCAGGCGGTCGTCCTCGGCGTTGACGAGGAGATCGAAGCCGTTCTTGGCGAGCTGCTTCGCCAACTCCCGGCCGATCCCGCTCGACGCGCCTGTGACGACCGCCAAGGGTTTGCTCTCAGTAGAGGTCATGCCGATCGGCTACCCCGTGGTCGTGGGATTACGCCCGGTTTCCCCCGCTCCAGTGGGGGAATGTCTCCGTCGAGCGATCAACGGCCGTGCGGCGCTCGGCCGAGACGACGAGGAGGGCTCCATGCGAGCGGTCACTTGGCACGGCAAGCGCGACGTCCGGGTCGACACGGTGCCCGACCCGACGATCCAGGACCCCACGGACATCATCGTGCGGATCACGTCGACGGGGATCTGCGGCTCCGACCTGCACCTCTACGAGGTGATGGGGCCATTCCTCGAGGAGGGCGACATCCTCGGGCACGAACCGATGGGTGTGGTCGCGGAGGTCGGGGAACAGGTCACCGAGGTGCGCGCGGGCGACCGGGTCGTGATCCCGTTCAACGTCTCGTGCGGCACGTGCTTCATGTGCGGCAGCGGGCTGCACTCCCAGTGCGAGACCACCCAGGTGCGCGAACACGGCAAGGGTGCTGCGTTGTTCGGCTACACGAAGCTCTACGGCCAGGTGCCGGGCGGCCAGGCCGAGTACCTGCGCGTCCCGTTCGGCAATACGCTCCCCATCACGGTCCCCGAGGGACCGCCGGACGACCGGTTCGTCTACCTCTCCGACGTGCTGCCGACGGCGTGGCAGGCGGTGGAGTACGCCGCCGTCCCACCGGGCGGGTCGCTCCTGGTGCTGGGTCTCGGGCCGATCGGTGACATGGCCACACGGATCGCCCAGCACCGTGGCGTCGAGAAGGTCATCGGCGTGGACCTCGTGCCGGAGCGGCTGGAGCGGGTGCGCGCCCGCGGAGTCACGGCGCTGGACGTGACCGGCCACGGCCGCCATCTCGGCGACTACGTCCGCGAGCTGACCGGAGGTCGCGGCCCGGACGCCGTGGTGGACGCCGTCGGGATGGAGGCCCACGGCTCGCCGGTCGGGAAGCTCGCCCAGCAGCTCACGGGCCTGCTGCCGGACGCACTGGCGGCACGGCTGATGGAGACGGCCGGCACCGACCGGCTGAGCGCGCTCCACTCGGCGATCGAGCTGGTGCGCCGCGGCGGCACGATCTCGATCAGCGGCGTCTACGGCGGCACGGCCGACCCGATGCCGATGCTGACGATCTTCGACAAGCAGATCCAGCTGCGGATGGGCCAGGCCAACGTCCACCGCTGGGTGCCCGAGATCCTCCCGCTGCTCACCGACGCCGACCCGCTCGGCACCGAGGACTTCGCCACCCACCGGCTGCCCCTGGACGCGGCGCCGGAGGCGTACGAAGCCTTCCAGGCGAAGAAGGACGGAATGGTCAAGACACTGCTGCAGCCAGGGCGCGCCTAGGAGGCCGAGCACTCGGAGCAGGCAACCCGGCGCTTCAGGACTGGCCGGCTGGTTCGCTGCGTGGGAGGGGCAGCACCGGGTCGGAGTTCGCCCCGTGCCTGACGGGGTTCTGCCCGTAGCCGCCGAGCATCCTGGCCACCCGCTCGATCTCCTCGGGTGGCAGCAGCCGGGGCTGCCCGAGCAGCTGCGCCTGGTGGTACAGGCGGCAGAGCCACTCCAGGTAGATGCTGCGGGTGTAGGCCTTCTCCAGGGTGTCGCCGTAGGTGGTGGCGCCGTGGTTCTGCAGGATCACGCCGAAGCGGCCGGCGAGCGCCCGCACACTGCCCTCCGCGAGCTCCGGGCTCCCGTAGGTGGCGTACGGCGCGACCCGCACAGGGCCGCCGAGCAGCGCCACCATGTAGTGGACCGCCGGCAGCTCGTCCACCAGGGTGGACAGCGCGGTGGCGTACAGCGGGTGGGTGTGCACCACGGCCACGGCGTCGGTCTCCGCGTAGACGCGAGTGTGCATCGGAAGCTCCGACGACGGCGCGAGCCCGTCCTCCATGGGTTTCCCGTCGAGGTCGACCACGCAGATCGAGGCGGCCGTGAGGTTCTCGTAGGGCACGCCGCTCGGCGTGATGGCGATGTGGTCGCCGGATCGCACGGACAGGTTGCCCGAGGTGCCGACCGTCAGCCCATCGGCCTGCATCTGGCGGCAGTACTGCACGATCTCGACGCGCTGGTTCGGCAACAACATGTCGGACGGTCTCCTTTCGGGCGGCTGTCGCGTGGGGCGCCCCCGGCACCGACGTACCCGAGGACACCTCATCACAGAGCAGCGCCACGAAGGGATGAACGCGATGGACGACATGTAGAGCGACGTACAGGCGGTGCTCGACCGGCTCGTCGGGCCGGGATCGGAACGGGGTCTGCAGGTGGCCGTCCATCGCGACGGGGAGCAGGTCGTCGACGCGGTCGCGGGTGTGGCCGACGCGGAGACCGAGCGCGGCGCGCTCGACTACGACACCCCGATCGTCGAGCGTGGCCGGAGTTCGGCGCCCATGGCAAGGAGCGAGATGAGCAGGCTCGCCCGGCCGGCGGACCCCGGGCCCGTGGCAACGGGCGACGAGGAGCCGCCGGCGTTGTCGTCGCCGCGAGCTCCCGATGGCTGGGTGGGGGCGCCGCCCGCGGCGGTGCCCGTCGCCGCCTTCGGCAACCGCGCCGACCTGCTCGCTGCCGACATCCCGGCGACCGGCACCATGACCGCCCGCGCGGTGGCGCGGATGTACGCGGCACTCATGCACGACGTGGAGGGGGTGCGGCTCATCCCCGATACGCGGCTGCGGGAGGCCACCGCGCCGGCCGTGGAGGGCGTCGACGCCGTGTTCTCGTTCCCGGTGCAGCGCGGGCTGGGGTATGCCGTGGGCGGGCGCGGTGGCGTGTTCGAGGCACTGCGGTCTTCGGCATGCCCGGCAGCGGAGGGACCGCCGCGCTCGCCGACCGGGCGCGCGGCATCGCGATGGCCGTGCTGAAGAACCGCAACACGATCGGGGACTTCACCACGATGCACCAGGTCGCGGAGGTCGTCGCCGAGCGGCTGTAGCTCCTTGGCTCAGCCGGTGACCACCTCGTCGTGACCGAGCGAGAGCCGCGGGGCCAGAGCACCGGAGCCTGCGGTGATCAGGGCGATCCCCACGAGCAACAGCGCGGGCGTCCACGACCGCCCATCGCTGAGGGCGAGCAGTGCGGTGGCGACCAGTGGGACGAAACCGCTGATCACGCTCGCGATGTTGGCCGACAGCGCCACCCCGCTGTAGCGCAGCCGGGCCGGGAAGAGATCGGTGAGCAGCGCACCGGACGCGGCGTAGGGGAGCGAGAGGCAGGCCACGGCCAGCGTCACCCCGATGATCACCAGCGTGGTCGACGCCGTGTCGATGAGCCAGAACGTCGGGAACGCGACAAGCGCCGACACCAGGCCGCCCGCCACCGTCACGCGGCCGGGCCCGTAGCGCTCGGCCAGCCGCCCGCCGACGAGCAACACGACGATCTCGACGCCCGCCGCGACGAGCGTGCCGGTGAGCAGGACGGAGCTGTCGATCCCTAGGTACTCGGTGCCGTAACTGATCACGAAGGTGGTGCAGAGGTAGAAGCCGCCCACTCCCAGCAGCGTGGAGCCTGCGCCCACCAGCAGCTGCGGGAGTGCCCGGCTGAACACTTCGGTGACGGGGGAGCGGGCCAGCTCGTCCTCGCGCAGCAG
>DASYES010000535.1:0-2080 GCA_036498885.1 Pseudonocardia sp. | reverse complement strand
ACGAAGACGACGCTGACCGTCAAGCCGGACGAGTTCCGGATCCAGGTCCGGCCCCGCAGCGACGTCCACATCGAACGGGGCGCCGTCCGGCCGGTCGCGACCGACGGCCCCGTCCGCACCGAGTCCACCGGCACCGTCGCGGCCGTGGAGGCCGCCCCGGCGGTGGCGCGGCACGGCACCCCGCTGTCGGTGCTGTTCGGCTCGAACCTGGGCACGGCCGAGGGCATCGCCACACGGCTGGCGCAGGAGGGCACGGAACGCGGCTTCGACGTGACGCTGGGCGCGCTCGACGACCACGTCGACGACATGCCCGCGAGCGGGGCCACAGTGATCGTGTCCTCGTCCTACAACGGCACGCCGCCGGACAACGCCGACGCGTTCTGCCGATGGATCACCGGGGCGGGCGACGGGGCCACCGAAGGCCTCGCCTACACCGTCTTCGGCTGCGGCAACACCGAATGGGCAGCTACCTACCAGGCCGTTCCGACGCTGCTGGACGAGCAGCTCGAGGCGCATGGCGGTCGCCGCGTGCACCGCAGGGGCGAGGGCAACGCGGCCGGTGACTTCGACGCGCAGTACCGCGACTGGCACGGCGACCTCTGGTCCGACCTCGCCGCCGCGCTCGATCTGCCGGCCGAGGTCGGTGCCCCCGTCGACTCCGGACCACGGCTGGCTCTGACGTTGACCAACCGGCAGCTCACCAACCCGGTGATCGTGTCCTACCGGGCCCGTCCGGGGCGGGTCACCGTCAACCGGGAGCTGCTGGTCGGCAACGGCAAGCCGGTCGACCGATCCACCCGGCACGTCGAGATCGTGTTGCCGCCGGAGATGCCCTATCGCGCCGGGGACCACCTCGGAGTGCTCCCACGCAACAGCGTCGACCTGATCCGCCGGGTGATGGCACGCTTCGGGCTGGACGCCGGTCAGTACGTCACGATCATCCCGCGCAGCGGCACCCACACCCACCTGCCGATCGAGGAGCCCGCACCGTTGCTCGGCGTGCTCGGCAGCTGCGTCGAGCTGCAGGACGTGGCCACGCGCGACGACATCCAGACCCTCGCCCGCTACACCACCGACCCGGACCAGAAGGCCCAGCTCGCGTCCTTCGCCGGCGACGACGCGGATTCCCACGCCCGCTACACCGAGCACGTGTTCACACCGAACCGTTCGGTGCTCGACCTGCTCGACGCGTTCCCGGCCTGCGAAGTGCCGTTCGAGGTCTTCCTCGACATGCTGCCTCCGCTGCGCCCGCGCTACTACTCGATCTCCTCGTCACCGATGGCGGATGCGGAGGTCTGCAGCATCACGGCAGGCGTGCTCCGCGGGCCGGCCCGGTCGGGGGTGGGGACGTTCACCGGGGTCTGCTCGGGGCACCTGTCGATCGTCCCGGAGAACGGCACGGCGTTCGTGTTCGTCCGCGAGCCCTCGATCCCGTTCCGGCCGCCGGAGAACCCGCACGTTCCGATGATCATGATCGGCGCCGGGACGGGGCTCGCACCCTTCCGCGGATTCCTGCAGGAGCGGGCGATCCTGCAGCAGCAGGGAGTGCCGATCGCGCGGTCGCTGCTCTTCTTCGGCTGCCGCCGCCCGGACTCCGACATGCTCTACGCGGACGAGCTGAGCACGTACGAGGAGCGAGGCGTGGTGCGCGTGGAGAACGCGTTCTCCCGGGCCGACGCCCGCTGCCGGTACGTCCAGGACGCGATGCTCGACTGCTCCGACGAGGTGTGGAGCCTGCTGCAGCAGGACGCCGTGGTACTCGTGTGCGGCAACGCCGGGACGATGGCACCAGGCGTCCGCTCCGCCCTGCAGAAGATCTTCCGAGCCCACACCGGCGCAGGCGAGTCCGACGCCGAGGCCTGGCTCGCCGGGCTACGCAGCGCCGACCGCTATCTGGAGGACATCTGGGGCGGCTGACGCCCCCTCTACACGAACGGCACGCTGGTCAACGAGGTCGGGACAACGCGCCGCCAGTCCAGCGAAACCGGGCGGACGGAGCGGAGGGGCCGGGGCCCCCACCGCAACGAACGGCACTCTTATCCATCAGGTCGGGACCAACGCGCTGCTCGTACGACGACGC
>DASYES010000534.1:0-12488 GCA_036498885.1 Pseudonocardia sp. | reverse complement strand
CGACGAGCTCTGGACGGTGCTCGCCGATCTCACCCCCGCCGAGGAGAACTGGCTGCGATGACCGCACCCGACCCCACGCCCCGCACCCCCACCACGTTCGGAGTGGTCGGCAGCGGCTGGCGCTCGCTGTTCTTCCTGCGGCTGGCCCGGGCGGCCCCCGACCGGCTGCGGGCCGCCGGCGTCGTCACCCGGACCGCCGAGCGGGGCCGGGAGGTCACCGCCGAATGGGGGGTGCCGACCTTCCGCACGGTGGAGGAGCTGCTCGCCGCGGACCGTCCCGACTTCGTGATCGCGTCGGTGCCGTGGGGCCAGATGCCCGTCACCACGCGGGAGGTGGTGGCCCTCGGCGTGCCCGTGCTGGCCGAGACCCCACCGGCCCCCGACCTCGACGGCCTGCGCTCCCTGTGGTCCGACGTGGGAGGGAGCGGGCTCGTGCAGGTGGCCGAGCAGTATCTGCTGATGCCCGGCCACGCCGCGCGGCTCGCCCTGGTCCGCGCCGGGGTGATCGGCGAACCCACCTCGGTGCAGCTCTCCTCGACCCACCTCTACCACGCGGTCTCGCTGATCCGTGGCCTGCTCGGCGTGGACATGGAGGAGGCCGTGGTCACCGGGCGCGAGTTCACCGCGCCGCTGGTGGACCCGCTCTCGTTCGGCGGATGGAACACCGACGCGGTTCCCGAGCCGCGCAAGACCACCCTCGCCACCATCGACTTCGGCGGCCGCTCCGGTCTCTACGACTTCACCGACAACCAGTGGTGGAACCCGCTGCGGGCCCGGCGGATCGTGGTGCGCGGTTCCATCGGCGAGCTCGTCGACGACCGCCTCGTGCGGATGGTCGACGCCACGAGCCCCGTGGAGTCGCACCTCGTCTACCGCCGCACGGGCGTGGACATGAACCTCGAGGGCAACGACCTCGACTTCGTGAGCGTCGACGGGAAGGTGGTCTACCGGAACCCCTACTCGGGCACCCGCCTGTCCGAGGACGACATCGCCGTGGCGGCCTTCCTGGAGGCGACGGGTGCGTGGGCTCGCGACGAGGGCCCCGAGCCCTACCCGCTCGCGCAGGGCTGCCAGGACCACGCCATCGCGCTGGCGATCGGCGAGTCCGCCCGCACCGGCCACGATGTCCGGGTATCCAAGGAGGTGTGGGCCTGATGCCGCTGGTGAGGATCGACCTTCCCGACAACATCCCCGACGAGCAGCGCCGCGCCATCGCCGACGGCGTCACCGCCGGCCTGGTGCGCGGGCTCGGGATGGACGCGGACGACCGGTTCCAGATCGTGCGGAGCCTGCCCGCCGAGTCCTTCGCCTACGACCGCCACTATCTCGGTGTGGACCGTGCAGCCGTGGTCTTCGTGCAGATCCTCATGGTCCGCGGCTACAGCACCGAGACGAAGAAGGCCACCTTCGCGGCGATCGCGGACGAGCTGGAGGCGGCGGGCGTCCGGCCCGACGACGTCTTCGTCGCGGTCTCCGAGAACGGGCCGGAGGACTGGTATCCGGGCCGCTCGAGCGGCGGGACGGCCGCATGAGAGCGGCCGTGCTCCGCGAGCCCGGCACCCCGCTCCGGGTGGAGGAGGTCGAGCTGGACGATCCGCACGACGGCGAGCTGCTGGTGCGGGTCGAGGCGGCGGGGGTCTGTCACACCGAGCTGCACTACATGGCAGGCGACATCCCGTGCCCGCTGCCGATCGTGCTGGGCCACGAGGGGTGCGGGATCGTCGAGGAGATCGGCACGGGAGTCGACACGGTCGCGGTGGGGGACCGGGTTGCGTTCACCTGGCGCCCCCGGTGCGGGTTCTGTGAGTTCTGCGTGACGGGCCGACCGGTGATGTGCGTCTACGGGCGCGTGCAGGCGCGTTCCGGCGGGTTGATGGACGCCACGTCACGGCTGCGCCGTGGCGGGGAGCAGGTGCACCACTTCCTCGGGGTGTCGTGCTTCGCAGAGCGTGCGGTGGTGTCGCAGCGTGCGGTGGTGCCGCTGCCCGAGGACGTGCCGGTGGCGGTCGCTGCGATCACCGGCTGCGCGGTGGTCACCGGGCTGGGTGCGGTGGTCAACGTCGCCGGCCAGGTGGCCGGCCGGCCGCTGCTGGTGATCGGTGCCGGCGGGGTCGGGCTGTCGGCGGTGATGGGCGCGGCCCTGGTCGGCGCCGGGCCCGTGGTCGTGGTGGACGTGGCCGCCGACAAGCTGGAGCTGGCGCGGCAGCTGGGCGCCACCCACACCGTCGACGCCGGCGGCCTCGATGCGGCCGGCGTCGTGGAGGCGGTGCAGGACCTGACCGGGGGAGGCGCCGAGGTGGCGCTCGACGCCGTCGGCAGCCCGCAGACCCTGCGCCAGGCGTTCACCGCGTTGCGCCAGGGCGGCACGGCGATCGCCGTCGGGCTCGCGTCCGTCGACGCCACCGCGTCGATCCCGATCAATGAGCTGGTGCAGCAGCAGAAGCGCCTGGTCGGCAGCCTCTACGGCTCGGCCAACCCGCCGGTGGACCTGCCCCGGATCCTGTCGCTGTACCGGACAGGGCGCCTCCCGCTGGACGCCCTGCTGGGCGCGCAGTACCCCCTCGACGGCGTCGAGGACGCCTACCGGGCCCTGCGCGATGGTGCCACCGGCCGCGCCGTGGTGGTGCCGTGACTGCGTACGCCACCTACCCCAGCCTGCGTGACTCGGTCGTGCTGATCAGCGGCGGGGCCGGCGGCCTCGGCGCGGAGTTCGTCCGCCAGTTCGCGGCCCAGGGTGCCCGCGTGGGGTTCGTCGACGTCGCCGAGGAGGCCGGTGCTGCGCTCGTCGAGACCGTGGCCGCCGATGGCCATCCCCGCCCGCTCTTCCGCGTCTGCGACATCCGCGACCTCGAGGCCTACCGCGCCGCGATCGCCGAGATCGCCGGGCTGCTCGGGGACGTCCGGGTGCTGGTCAACAACGCCGGGAACGACACCCGCCACCCCAGCGCCGAGATCGACCCCGCCTACTGGGACGAACGGATGCGGGTGAACCTCGACCACCAGTTCTTCGCCGCCCAGTCCGTCGCGCCCGCCATGCGCGCCGCCGGCCGCGGCTCGATCATCAACCTCGGGTCGATCAGCGCCCACATCGACCTGCTCGACCTCACCGCCTACATGACCGCCAAGGCTGCGATCGAGGGGATGACCCGCTCCCTGGCGCGTGAGTACGGACCCGACGGTGTCCGGGTCAACTGCGTGCTCCCGGGCTGGGTCATGACCGAGCGCCAGGTCGATCTCTGGCTCACCCCGGAGGCCGACGCCGCGCGGGAGAAGGCGCAGTGCCTCCCGCACCGTCTCGAACCAGACGACATCGCCCGCATGGTCCTCTGGCTCGCCGCGGACGACAGCCGCTCGTGCACCGGGCAGCGGTGGATCGTCGACGGCGGCTGGATGTCCGGCTGACTCAGCGCGCGGCCACCTGGTGCCCGCTGGGGAGCCAGCACCTGATGTCGCTGATCGGTCAGGGGGCCCGCGCGGACCGGGGTGAGGACGCTGTGCCCCACGCCGCCGCCACCGCGGCGATCCAGGTGAGAGCCACTCCGGGCTCGCGGGCCCGGGCGGCGCCTGGCCCTGACGGGCGCCGGGTCCGGGTGTTCGCCGCCGCTCCTCAGGGGGGCGATCTCTCGCGCGTAGGCTCGCACAGGTGAGAGTGACGGTGCTTGTCGGCGGCGTCGGCGGAGCCAGGTTCCTGCTCGGGGTGAAGGCGGCGCTGGGGTTGCCCGCGGTCGGCCCGGGAGACTCGGAACACGAGGTCACGGCTGTCGTGAACGTCGGCGACGACGTCTGGATGCACGGCCTGCGCATCTGTCCCGACCTGGACACATGCATGTACACGCTCGGCGGCGGCATCGACCAGGAGCGTGGCTGGGGCCGCGCCGGGGAGACGTGGGCCGTGCGTGACGAGCTGGCCGCCTACGACGCGGATCCCTCGTGGTTCGGTCTCGGCGACCGCGACATCGCCACCCATTTGGTGCGCACCCGAATGCTGCGGGCCGGCTACCCGCTCTCGGACGTCGTCGCGGCGCTGTGTCACCGCTGGCGGCCCGGCGTCACCCTGCTCCCGGCCACCGACGACCGCGTGGAGACACACGTGGTGATCGACGACCCGGAGACGAGTCCCCAGGCGCGCAAGGCCATTCACTTCCAGGAGTGGTGGGTGCGCCACAAGGCCGAGCCGCACGTCCACGGCTTCGTCTCGGTGGGTGCGGAGCAGGCGAGCGTGCTGCCCGCCGCCCGCGACGCGATCCTCGGCGCCGATGCCGTGCTGCTCGCGCCGTCGAACCCCGTGGTGAGCATCGGCGCCGTGCTCGACGTCCCCGGCATGCGCGACGCCCTGCGCGACACACGGGCGAAGATCGTCGGGCTCTCGCCGATCATCGGCGGCAGGCCGCTGCGCGGGATGGCCGATGCGTGCCTCACCGCGATCGGCGTGGAGACCACCGCGGATGCGGTCGGGCGCCACTACGGCGGTCGCGGCGAGGGCGGCCTGCTCGACGGCTGGCTCGTGCACACCGGCGACACCGCCGATGTGCCGGGTGCCGAGGTGCGATCGATCCCGCTGCTCATGACCGACGTCGACGCCACTGCCGAGATGGCGCGGCGCGCCCTGGACCTGGCGGGTGCCGCAGTTGGCTGAGCTGCCGGTCGATCACGCCGCTCCCGACGCCATCACCGTCCTGCCCGTCCGCGGGCTCCCCGAGTTCCGGCCGGGCGACAACCTGGGCGCGGCGCTCGCGGCCGCGGCGCCCTGGATCGTCGACGGCGACGTCCTCGTGGTGACGTCGAAGATCTTCTCCAAGGTCGAGGGCCGACTCGTCCCCGCGCCCACCGACCCCGAGGCGCGCGACGCGCTGCGCCGGGAGCTCGTGGACGCCGAGACCGAGCGGGTGCTCGCGCGGCGGGGGCGCACCCTGATCGTCGCCGGGAAGCTCGGGATCGTGCAGGCCGCCGCCGGCATCGACGGTTCCAACGTGCGGCGCGACGAGCTCGCGCTCCTTCCGGCCGACCCCGACAGCAGCGCGGCCCGGCTGCGCGCCGAGCTGCACCGGTTGCTCGGCGTCGACGTGGCGGTGGTGGTGACCGACACGATGGGCCGCAGCTGGCGGGTTGGGCAGACCGACGTCGCGATCGGCACCGCAGGCCTCGAGGCCGTGCACCGTTATGCGGGGGCCTCCGATTCCGAGGGCAACGAGCTGCTGGTCACCGAGGTCGCGATCGCCGACGAGGTGGCGGGCGCGGCCGACCTCGTGAAGGGCAAGCTGGGCGGCCTGCCGGTGGCCGTGGTGCGGGGCATGCGGCCGGTGGACGACGGATCCACCGCCCGCGACCTCGTCCGGCCACTCGACGAGGACATGTTCTACCTCGGCACCGAGGAAGCCATCGCCCAGGGCAGGAGGGAGGCGGTGCTGCTGCGGCGCAGCACCCGCGACTTCTCCGACGAGCCGGTGGATGAGGCCGCGCTGCGCCGCGCCGTCGGCGTGGCCCTCACCGCGCCCGCGCCGCACCACAGCACGCCCTTCCGATTCGCCTGGGTGCGCACCCCCGCCCGCCGCGCCGCTCTGCTGGACGCCATGGCGGTGCGGTGGCGTGCGCACCTGCAAGCCGACGGGCGCCCGGCCGACGAGGTCGAGCGCCGGATGCGCCGCGGCGACCTGCTGCGCCGCGCGCCCGAGCTCGTGTTGGCTTTCCGCACCGGTGAGGGCATGCACACCTACCCGGACGACACCCGCCGCATCGGCGAGCGCACGATGTTCACGGTGGCGGGAGGGGCGGCCGTGCAGTCGTTCCTTGTGGCGCTGGCCGCCGAGGGGCTGGCGTCCTGCTGGGTCGGATCCACGATCTTCGCCCCCGACGTCGTGCGCGCTGCGCTGGATCTTCCGGCCGACTGGCAGCCGCTCGGCGCGGTCGCCGTCGGGATGCCGCTCGTTCCGCCGGCCCCACGGCCGTTGCGGAACCCTGACGCGGGACTGGTCGAGTGGTAGCGGCGGCGACGGCCGCCGCGGAGCTACGCGCCTGGGCGCCCGCCCAGGAGGGGCAGCGGGCGCTCCAGCACGCCCTGCTCGCGTTCCTCGCCGCACGACCCGACGATGCGTGCTCGCGGGCGTGCGTGCCGGGGCACCTGACGGCCTCGGCGCTGGTTCTCGACGCCAACGGCGACCGGACGCTGCTCACCTTGCACCCGCGCGTCGGACGGTGGCTGCAACTCGGCGGTCACTGCGAGGACGGCGACGCTTCGCTGCTGGACGCGGCACTGCGGGAGGCGACCGAGGAGTCGGGCATCGAGGGGCTCCGCATCGACCAGGAGCCGCTGCACGTGGACGTCCACGCGGTCACCTGCTCGCTCGGCGTGCCCACGCACCATCTCGATGTCCGCTACCTCGTGCGTGCGCCCGCGGGGGCGGTGGCCCGTATCAGCGCCGAGTCCGACGACCTGCGCTGGTGGCCGCTCGATGCGCTGCCCGACGGCGCCGACACCGTGGCGACGATGGTCGCCCTTGCCCGCGAGCGGCACCCCGCGGTGGGCTGAGCGAGCCAGCTCCTGCCCTGGTCAGCGCCAGAAGAGCAGCTGGCCGTAGCCGTCGGCCGCGAGGCCGAAGTCGCCTCCGATCGCGGAGTAGACCGCTCCACCGACCTCGAAGAACAGTTGTGACACCCCGGGTACGCCGATGATCAGAAGGAACAGCACGATCGGCGCCCACGGGCGAACCTGGGCCGCGAGCCGCCGTGCCGGCATGGACAGGAACGGCTCGAGCACCCCGAACCCGTCGAGACCGGGAATCGGAAGGATGTTCAGGACGAACGCGAGTACTTGGATCAACGCGAGACAGGACAGCCCCACCGCGAGTCCGTAGCTCATCGGCGCCAGCGCGACGGCGGCGGTGAGTAACGCTCCGATCACGAGATTTATCGCGGGGCCCGCAAGTGACACCAAGCTCCGCATCGCGCGGGAGCGGATCGCGCCTTGCTCGATCCACACCGCGCCTCCCGGTAGCGGAATACCACCCAGCAGGAGGAAGACGATTGGGAGGACGAAGGACAGTCCGACATCCGTGTAGCGGCGGATGTCGAGCGTCAGATACCCCTTGTGGCGTACCGAGAGGTCGCCGCCGCGGTAGGCGACGTACGCGTGCCCGAACTCGTGCAGGCACAGCGACACCGCCCAGCCACCCAGCACCAGCAGTACGACACCCGCAGTGAGCAGCACGGATGTACCGGAGTTCAAGATCTCCGGAGTACCGATCACAGTCAGTACAGCGCCTCCGATCGCCACAGCCAGGAGGAGTAGGAACCACGGGCTGACCGTCTTCGATACGTGGCGCACCGGACCATTGTGCTGATCGGACGACCGACCGGGTGGACTGCATCACCCGGACGGCAGCTTCAGCTTGCCAAGGCCGGACTAACAGCGCTGTACTTACATCGCTGTTATTCAGGGGTGGGGGACCGACGGATCCCCGCGGG
Source organism: Pseudonocardia sp. (assembly GCA_036498885.1). Taxonomy (GTDB): domain Bacteria; phylum Actinomycetota; class Actinomycetes; order Mycobacteriales; family Pseudonocardiaceae; genus Pseudonocardia. Next base: position 5,027 of record DASYES010000534.1, on the reverse strand, counting down.
CAGCCATTCGCCGGGGTGCGGGGAGGTAGGCGAGTGAACGTGATCACAGCCACGATGGAGCTGGTCGGGACTACGGCGGGTGTGCCGTTCCCGGCTCTCGATCCGTTCGGAGAGGCGGTTGTAACTCTCGGCGAGGAGGAGGCCGAGGAGCAGGATTGGCAAGAGCGCGCTCTCTGCGCGCAGACCGATCCGGAGGCGTTCTTCCCCGAGAAGGGCGGCTCCACACGAGAGGCCAAGCGGATCTGCTCGGGATGCGAGGTGCGGGCCGAGTGCCTGGAGTACGCGCTCGCCCACGACGAGCGTTTCGGGATCTGGGGCGGTCTCTCCGAGCGTGAGCGGCGCAGATTGCGCCGAGCCGCCGTCTGAGCCCCACACGGTCCCCGGCCTCGTCGGACCGGAGAAGCCGCCCTGAGCACCCCGAACAGCATTGCCGGCGCCAGCAGCCGTCCGTGCGCCGGATCCGTCACCGAGGTGACACGGAGCCGGGTGGGGTAGTCGATCGGTCGGCAGCTCCGGGCGAGCGCCGGGCACCGTGTCGGGCACCGGCGGGGTCGCTGCCCAGGGGGAGGGGCAGCGCCCGCCGGCCGAGTTTCGACGATCGATAAGAGCCGCACGCAGTTCGGGCATGTTCCCGAAGCGGATGCCGCAAAGTCGTTTCTTGATCATTGTTTGTGGCCCGGGGCCTGCGCCATGCACCGGCGTTCGTCCCGAAATGACGATCACCGCGCCGGTGCTACTCGGCGCCGCCGTCCACCGCGTCGGGCTCGATGTTCAGGTACTCCGCCACCTGCTCCACAAGCACCTCATGGAGCAGGTCGGCCAGGTCGGCGCCGCCACGGGCCCGCGCCTCCAGGGGGCGCCGGTAGAGCACGATCCGCGCGCGCGACGGGAGGCCCTCGGGGTCGACGCCCGCGGGCACCAACTGCGCGAGCGGCACCCCGACGTCGGACAGCACACCCTGCCCCCAGACCACCTCGTCGGGGGAGGTCACGTCGACCTCCGGCACATCGTCCACGGCGAGGTCGAGCTCGGCGAGCTCGGTGCCCCAGCGCAACTCGATCGGTTCGAGCGCCTCCAGCACCAGTGCGTCGAACTTCTCGGCCCGGGTGCGTGAGGCCGGGGTGGTGGCCGGGTACATCAACCCACGCAGCCCGCGCCCTCGTCGGTCCCGCCGGCGGGGTGAGCGGCGCAGGGTGCGGCGCGCTGTCGTCACCCGCGCGATCCTACGGCTCCGCGCCAGCCGTCTTCGACGTCCGCGCGTCGCGGTGGGATCACGGACGGTCGAAGCGCTATCGTCAGTGGCGTGCTGAGTGTGCGGCGGTGTTCGCGGACCGGGTGCACCGAGCTCGCGGTGGCCACGCTCACCTACGTCTACGCCGACTCCACGGCGGTCGTGGGCCCGCTGGCCACCCAGGCGGAGCCACATTCATACGATCTGTGCACGAAGCACGCGCACCGCCTCACCGCGCCGCGCGGCTGGGAGGTCGTGCGGTTCGAGGGCGAGTTCGCGCCGCCGCAGCCCAGCAACGACGACCTCACGGCGCTGGCCGAGGCCGTGCGGGAGGCAGGTCGAGTGGACCGTCCGGTCGACGCCGTCCCCACCACGGGCACCGGGCGGCGCGGCCACTTGCGCGTACTGCCCGGACCGGTGGACGACTGACGCGCGCGGGCGACTGCCTGCGCCCCTCGCGCAGAGCCCGCTAGGGTCTCCCCCCGTGGCAGCTGACCTGTCGGCCATCGTGAAGGCCTACGACATCCGTGGTGTTGTCGGTGACCAGCTCGACGGCCCGACCGTCCGGGACATCGGCGCCGCCATGGCGTCCCTCATGCGTGCGGAAGGCGCGAGCGGTGTCGTGATCGGCCACGACATGCGTGCGAGTTCCCCCGAGTTGGCGGCCGCGTTCGCCGAGGGTGTGACGGCGCAGGGTCTCGACGTCGTCACCATCGGCCTGGCCAGCACCGACATGCTCTACTTCGCCTCCGGCACGCTGGGCCTTCCGGGCGCGATGTTCACCGCCAGCCACAACCCGGCCAGATACAACGGCATCAAGCTGTGCCGCGCCGGTGCCGTGCCGATCGGCCAGGACACCGGGCTCGCCGCCATCCGGCAGGCCGTCGAGGCCGGCGTGCCGGCCGGCCCGGGGGGTGGCAGCGTCACCGAGCGCGACGACCTGCTCGCCGGGTACGCCGAGTACCTGCGCGGGCTCGTCGACCTGTCGGGCAGTCGCCGGCTGCGCGTAGTCGTCGACGCCGGCAACGGGATGGGCGGCTTCACGGTGCCCGCCGTGCTCGCGCCGCTGCCCTTCGACGTCGTGCCGATGTACTTCGAGCTCGACGGCACCTTCCCCAACCACGAGGCCAACCCGCTCGACCCGGCCAACCTCGTCGACCTGCAGAAGCGAGTTGTGGAGGAGGGTGCCGACATCGGGCTCGCCTTCGACGGCGACGCCGACCGCTGCTTCGTGGTCGACGAGCTCGGCGATCCCGTCAGCCCGAGCGCCATCACGGGCCTCGTGGCCGTCCGTGAGCTCGCCAAGGCGCCGGGAGCTGCGGTGATCCACAACCTCATCACGTCGCGGGCCGTGTCCGAGCTCGTGGCCGAGCACGGCGGCCGGGCGGTCCGCACCCGCGTGGGCCATTCGTTCATCAAGCAGACGATGGCCGAGACCAGTGCGGTCTTCGGTGGGGAGCACTCGGCCCACTACTACTTCCGCGACTTCTGGAACGCCGACTCCGGCATGCTGGCTGCACTGCACGTCCTGGCCGCGCTGGGCGAGGACGAGCGCCCGATCTCGCAGCTGATGTCCGCCTACGAGCGGTACGCCGCGTCCGGTGAGGTCAACTCCACCGTCGCCGACCAGGCCGCGAGCATCGCCGCGATCAAGCGGCGTTACTCCGATCGGGACGGCGTCGAGTTCGACGAGCTCGACGGGCTGACCGTCGCACTTCCCGACGGTTCCTGGTTCAACCTGCGCGCGTCCAACACCGAGCCGTTGCTGCGGCTCAACGTCGAGGCGGCCGACGCCGCCGCCGTCGCTGTCCTGCGTGACGAAGTCCTCTCGGTCATCCGCGCATAGCGAGCTCCTCCGGGGGCACAAAAAGGCTGTCGGATGGACCCGGCGCTGAGCGCTTCGCCCTGGCAGCATCGCGGGGTACGGATCTGCCCGCGGAGCCGTCCCGCAGAGAAAGAGGAAGACCGTGGCCGTAGAGCTCGACCCCCAGCTGATGGACATCCTGGCCTGCCCATCCGACGACCACGCGCCGTTGCGGGCCGGCACTCCCAGTGACCCGTCCGCCGACGTGCTCACCTGCACGTCGTGCGGCCGGGGTTTCCCGGTGGTCGACGGGGTGCCGGTGCTGCTGCTCGACGAGGCGACCCTCCCGGCCGACCCCCCTGAATCCGGCGTGGTCGGCGTTTGACGGTGCTCGACGACATCCTGCTCGCCGATCCGCGGGCGCTCACGGCTCTCGACACGGGAGGCGTGCTGCGCGGTGCCGCCACGGCGGGCGCACAGGTCCGGTCAGCGGCGCAGGGGGCGGCCGACGCCAGGGTCGGCGACCTCGCAGGCGCGCGTCCGCGGGCGCTGGTGCTGGTGCGTAGGCCGGGTGCCTCGGGCTCGGCGGCGGGGCTGCTCACCGCGGTCCTGGGCCCGACGTCTCCGGTCCCGGTCGTCGTGATGGACACCGTGCCGTCCTGGATCGGGCCCCTCGACGTGGTGGTCGCCCACACGGCAGACGCGAACGACGTGGAGCTCGCCGACGGGGTGGCGTTCGCGGTGCGCCGGGGGGCGGAGGTCGTGCTCTCCGCGCCAACGGACGGCCCGGTCGCCTCGGCCGGAGCGGGCCGCGCCCGGCTGGTCGAGCAGCGCATCCCCGTTCCTGCGGGGCTCGACCTTCCGCGGGCGCTGGCTGTCGGGCTCGTGGTAATGGGTTCCCTCGAACTGCTCGCCACTGCGCTCGACCCAGGTCTCGACGCGCTGGCAGACCAGCTCGATGCCGAGGCGGAACGCAGCCAGCCCGCCCACGAGCCGTTCATGAACCCCGCGAAGTCGCTCGCACTGCGTCTCGCCGACCGCACGCCGCTGCTGTGGGGCACCGACCCGCTGAGCGCGGCCGCCGCCGTGCACGCGGCCGGCGCGCTGGCCACGCACGCCGGTGTGGTGGCCCACGCCGACGAGGTCGGCCGGGCCGCCACCGCCACCGGCCTGCTCCGCGCGATCGACCGCGCGGCCAGGGAGTCGGATGTGTTCCACGACCCGTTCGACGACCCGGACGGTGGCCAGGAGGCGCCCCCGCCGCGCCTGGTGCTGCTCGCCACCGGCGAGGAGGACCCTGGCCAGGTGACGCTTCGACGTGCCGGCCGCATGTGGCAGTCGGCCGACGTGGTTCACCCGGTGGACGAGGTCGCCCGCGGCGTGCCGCACGCACCGTTGTTGAGGGCCGGCCTCCTCGCGTCGCGTTTCGACGTGGCTGCGGTGTACCTCGGGCTGGCCACCCGCTCGATCGAGCCGGGGCACCTTTCCACCGGTGCCGGACGTGAGGAGAGCTGACGAGACCGTGGAGCTGCTGGACAACCCGGTACGGGCCTATGCATGGGGCTCACGAACCGTGATCGCCGAGATGCTTGGCCAGGAAGTGCCGTCTCCACATCCGCAGGCCGAGCTCTGGTTCGGCGCGCATCCGGCCGATCCGTCGCGGCTGGTGCACGAGGACGGCTCGCACACGTCCCTCCTCGACGCCCTCCGCGCCGATCCGGAGCGCCTACTCGGCACGGACCGCAGCGGTCACTGGGACGCCACGCTGCCGTTCCTGCTCAAAGTGCTCGCGGCCGACGAGCCACTCTCCCTTCAGGCGCACCCGAGCATCGAGCAGGCGCGCACGGGCTTCGCGCACGAGGACGCCGCCGGCATCCCGCGCGACGCCGCCGACCGCAACTACCGGGACGCCAACCACAAGCCCGAGCTGATCTGCGCCCTCACCGAGTTCCACGCTCTCGTCGGGTTCCGCAGGCCGGAGGCCACGGTGCG
>DASYES010000533.1:0-8699 GCA_036498885.1 Pseudonocardia sp. | reverse complement strand
ACCAGGCCGAAATACGGCGAGTAGCGCTCGAAGAGCGAGTCGAGCTTGCGCTCCCGGGCGTCGAGCCGCTCGTAACTGCCGGGAAGGGGGCTGACCCCGCCGCTCGTGCACGACCCCACGGTCGCCGCACCCGCACCGGTGCCGCTCATGGCCTCACTCCCACCGGAAGAATCTAGCGGCCACCGCCGTCGCGGTCACTGCACAGACCGCCATGACCACGAGCTGTGACGGCGCCGGCCCGTCCCCCAGCCAGGCGGCCTGGAACGCACCGGTCGCCGGCGGAACGAACTCACCGATGCGCACCACGACGTCGGGGAGCAGGAACTTGGGTAGGTACACCCCCGAGAAGAACTGCGTCAGCATGAACGCGCCAGTGCCGATTCCCGTGGCGAGCCGGGCGCGCGGCACCAGGGCAGCGATCACGAGCCCGAGCGCGAACACCGCGGACGTGCCCAGCAGGAACGCGAGGACGAACCCGATCGGATGCCGCGGCGCCGGTACGTCGAGCACGAGCACGGCGACCACCAGCATCAGCGCCGTACCGACAGCGGCCGTCACGACGTTGATGACCAGCTGCACGACCAGCACCGCGGACGGCCGCACCGGAGTGGCCGAGAACCGTCGCAGGACGCCCTTCTCCCGGTAGGTCGCGAGACCGGTGGGCAGGTTCTGCAGGCCGAGCACGGCGATGTTGATCGCCAGCAGTGCCGGCGCGAAGTAGTCCGTGAACCGCAGACCCCCGAAGAGGTCGCTGGGCTCGCGCAGGGCGGGCACGGCAGCGAGGCCTGCGAGGATGAGCGCCGGCAGGGCGGCCGCCAGGAGCACGGTCACGGGGTCGCGCAGGAACAGCCGGGCCTCGGCCACCGCCAGCGCAACCAGCGGGTTCGCCGGGCGACGCCGCCCGAGGATCGGGGGAGGCGCAACGGACGTCAGCTCGTTCATCGGTCGGGTTCCTCAGCTCTCGGCCGCGCGGCCGGTCAGGGCGACGAACGCGTCGTCGAGGGTGGCCTGCTTCAGGCGCAGGTCGGCGGGCACGACGTGGTGGCGGGCCAGCGTCGACGTGACGGCGTGCAGCAGGTCGCCGTTCCCCGAGACCTCCACCTGCGGCCCGAGACGCCGTACCGATTCCACCTCGGCGAGGTCGGTGAGCACGGTGTCGATGAACGGGGTGGACGGGCGGAATCGCAGCCGCTGACCACCGCTGAGCCGCGCCACGAGCCCTGCCGGGGTGTCGGTTGCAACCACGCGACCCGCGTCGATCACGGCGACGCGGTCGCAGAGCCGCTCTGCCTCCTCCATGAAATGAGTGACCAGAACGACCGTCACGCCTCCGCGGCGGATCTGCTCGATCGACTCCCAGGCGTCGCGTCGAGCCTGCGGATCGAGACCGGTGGTCAGCTCGTCGAGGATGGCCACGCGAGGGTTCCCGACCAACGCGAGCGCGATCGACAGCCGCTGCTTCTGGCCGCCCGAGAGGTTCGCGAACGCGGTGTTCCGCTTCGCTTCGAGATCCCAGCGCTCGAGCAACTCCCGTGGCTTCGCAGGCACCGGGTAGAACGAGGCGAAGAGCTCGACGGCCTCCCCGACACGCAGCTTGTCCGGCAGCTCGCTGGCCTGCAGCTGGATGCCGAGCACTCGGCGCAGTTCGGTGCGGTCGCGCTGCGGGTCGAGACCGAGTACCGAGATCGTGCCGCGGTCCGGGGCGCGCAACCCCTCGATGCACTCCACGGTGGTGGTCTTCCCCGCGCCGTTGCGACCGAGGATCCCGAAGATCTCTCCCTCCTCCACTGCGAGGGAGACATCGTGCACCGCGATCTCGTCGCCGTAGCGCTTGTGCAGCTGATCCACCTCGATGACGGACATGTCGATGATGGTGCTGCGCCGCACGCCCGCGGAGATCGACCGCCGCGACGGACTCGCGAGCGTCCGCGGTGGACCCCGGCTCCATCGATCGGTGGACCGACGCGGCGCGCGCTAACGTCGGGCCCGTGCCGGAGGGCGACACCGTCTACCTCACCGGTAAGCGCCTGCGTGCCGCGCTCTCCGGCCGGTCACTCGTGCGAGGCGAGCTGCGGCACCCACGGCTCGTGGAGCACGACCTCGCCGGACGCACCGTGCTCGACGTCGCGACCGTCGGCAAGCACCTGTTCACCCGGTTCGACGACGGCCGCAGCCTGCACAGCCACCTGCGGTTGGACGGGTCGTGGCACCTCTACCGGCCCGGGATGTCCTGGCAACGACCCGCGCACCAGGCCCGCGCCGTGCTCGAGACCGCCGACCGCACCGCCGTCGGGTTCTCGCTGCACGACATGGAGCTGCTCCCGACCAGCGAGGAGGCACGGCTCGTCGGACATCTCGGACCCGATCTGCTCGATCCCACCTGGGACGAGACGCACGCCGTGGAGGCGCTGCGCCGGTTCACGGCGCGGGGATCGTCGGAGCTCGGGCTCGTGCTCCTCGAGCAAAGGGTGATCGCGGGCCTCGGGAACCTCTACAGGACCGAGGTGTGTTTCCTGCTCGGGCTCTCGCCGTGGACGCTCGTGCGGGACGTCCCGGAGCCGGCAGCCGCGATCGCGCTGGCCCGCGACCTGCTGCTGCGCAACGCCGACCGCCCCCAGCAGTCAACGACCGGTGAGCTGGCGCGCGGCCGCCAGACCTGGGTGTTCGAGCGGGGCGGGCACGGTTGCCGACGCTGCGGCACCCGCATCCGCACCGCCGAGCAGGGCGACAGCGTCTACGCCCGCATTGCCTACTGGTGCCCCCGCTGCCAGCCGGGCCCCTCCCGACCCTGACCGCAGCCACGCGAGTCGCCCGTTCCGGGCGCGCGAGTCGCCCGTTCCCCACCCGCGAGTCGCCCGATTCGAGCGGGTGAGTCGCCCACCTCCGCCCGGCCCGCCCCGTCACGCGACAGTCGGAGCCCACCTCGAAACGACCGACGCCGCCCATCCCCGGTGGGGGACGAGCGGCGTCGGAGCTGGTAGCGGCCTGCTCAGGCGGTGCCGGGCTGCTGCTGCTTGTTGAGCTGCGGGTTGGCGGGAATGGCGGCGGTGTCGCCCGCCGTGACCTCGCCCGCGACCGGCGCGCCGTGGAGCGAGGCGCGGATCTGCTCGAGGCGGCTCGCCCCGGCCATGTCGACCGTGGACTGCTGCACCTCCAGCATGCGGCCCTGCACCGAGTTCTGCGCCAGCTCCGCGGAACCGATCGCGTTGGCGTAGCGCCGCTCGATCTTGTCGCGGACCTCTTCGAGCGAGGGCGTGTTGCCCGGCGCCGCGAGCTCGGACATCTGCCGCAGCGACGCGGCCGCCTGCTCCTGCATCTTCGCCTGCTCGAGCTGGCTCAGCAGCTTCGTGCGCTCGGCGATCTTCTGCTGGAGCATCATCGAGTTGCGCTCGACGGCCTGCTTGGCCTGGCCCGCGGCCTGGATCGACTGGTCGTGCAGCGTCTTGAGGTCCTCGACCGACTGCTCGGCGGTGACAAGCTGCGTCGCGAACGCCTGGGCGGACTGCTCGTACTGCCCGGCCTTGGCCTCGTCGCCGGAGGCGCGCGCCTGGTCGGCCAGCACGAGCGCCTGCCGGGCGGATGCCTGCAGCTTCTCGATCTCACCGAGCTGCCGGTTAAGCTTCATCTCGAGCTGACGCTGGTTGCCGATCACCGCTGCCGCCTGCTGGGACAGCGCCTGGTGCTGCCGCTGGGCGTCCTCGATCGCCTGCTGGATCTGCACCTTGGGGTCGGCGTACTCGTCGACCTTGGACGAGAACAGCGCCATCAAGTACTTCCAGGCCTTCGTGAAACCGTTGGCCATCTGCTCCGCCCTCCGAGTGCGGCGCCGCTCGCCGCTGCATGTCGTTGTCCGGGCCTTCCGGCACGGGTCGCCGGTACGTCTGCTCCCATCGTGGCATCGGACAGGCCCGGCTTCCACCGCGCGCCGACGATATCGGGGATGATCCGGAGGCCACCGTCGGGGCGACCCGGAGGTCAGGCTACCGCTCCGGGCGCCTCCGAGGGACCCATGACGTGCGAATACGCCACCGGCACCCGCCGCGCAAGCTGACGGGTGCCGGTGGTCGTCGGACGACAGTGGACCTCGGCCGTGTCAGGCCGCCGCGCAGACCGCCCCGACGGGCTGCAGCGCCACGGGTTGCGGCGACGGCTGCGGGACCGGGTGGCGCGGGGACACCGGGGACAGCGGCAGGGTGGACGGGGCCGCCGGACCGTCGGACGCGCCGGCGAGCCGCAGGTCCATGTGCCGCAACCCGACCGGGCGACGCAGGGTGGTGGCCTCAGCGGCCAGCGCTTCGGCGGCGATTGCCTCAGCAGCCTCGGTGAGCAGTTCGTGCAGCGCGATGTCGAGTGCTTCGCAGATGGCAGCCAGGAGTTCGCTGGAGGGCTCCTTGCGGCCCCGCTCCACCTCGGACAGGTACCCGAGACTCACCCGCGCCCGCCGCGAGACCTCGCGGAGGGTGCGCCTGCGCTCCGTGCGCGCACGCCGCAAAGTGCCGCCGATCGCCTCTCGCATCAGCACCGCCATGCGACCCTCCTCATGATCCGCCGGCCAACGTGGACACCGCGCCGGTGAGATCACCGTACCGATTCCTGCCGTGTGGCGTCTCCGGACGCGGCAGACGGTCGCGTCCGCCCACGGCGAACACGCGCCGCCTCAGCTGGTGTCGGGCACCGGGGCAGCGGCTGCGGACCGCAGCCGCGCCGCCCGAACGACGTAGTCGATTCCCGTGGCAACGGTGAGGGCGAGCGCCACCGCGAGCACCGCCCACCTCAGTGCTTCGACGGCCTCGGGCGCGCCGAACAGCTCTGTGAGCGGGAGCAGGTAGAGCCCGATCGCCAGCGCCTGGGCGAGCGTCTTGGCCTTGCCCCCGCGGCTGGCCGGGATGATCCCGTGCCGGAGCACCGAGAACCGCAGAACCGTCACGCCGACCTCCCTGGCCATGATCACGATGGTGACCCACCAGGGCAGCATTCCCAGCACGGACAGCCCGATCAGGGCCGCGCCGGTGAGCGCCTTGTCGGCGATCGGGTCGGCGATCGTCCCGAACGCCGTGACCAGGCCTCGCTTGCGAGCCAGCTCGCCGTCGTAGCGGTCGGTGATCGCGGCGAGCGCGAAGACACCGAACGCGGCAAGCCGCCAGCCCGTGTTCGTGCCGTCGAGGACGAACAGCACCGCAACGAACACCGGCACCAACAGCAACCGGACTCCGGTGAGCACATTGGCGATGTTCAGCAGCGGCGGCGGGCCGGCGGGTGCAGAACTCACCCCGACTCCCGCCCGGCGCCCGCCGTGGCGGCGCTCCGGGGAGGAGCGGCGTTCAGGTCGCTGCGGGGCAGCAGCTCGCGCGGCGAGACGACGAGGTCGGTGCCCTCGGTGCCGACGACGACCGCCCGCACCAGATCACCGACCTCGAGCCCGGACCCCCGCTCGAACACGCACTCGCCGTCGACCTCGGGCGCCTGATGCGCGGCACGGCCGGTGCACTCGAAGTCCTCGTCCTCCTCCGCCTCGACGAGGACCTCGACCTCCGTGCCGATGCGGTCCTCCGCCCGCTGGGCCATGAGCTCGTCGACCAGCGCGCTGATCCGCGAGACGCGCGCGGTGACCTCCTCGGGCGGCAACTTGCCCTCGTAACCAGCCGCCTCCGTGCCGTCCTCGTCGGAGTAGCCGAAGACACCGACCGCGTCGAGCCTCGCCCCGACGAGGAACTGCTCCAGCTCCTCCAGGTCCTCCGCCGTCTCGCCGGGGAACCCGACGATCACGTTGCTGCGGATCCCGGCCTCCGGCGCGAGGTCGCGAATGCGCTCGCAGAGGTCGAGGAAGTTCTCCCGCGACCCGAACCGGCGCATCCGCCTCAGTACCGCGGGGCTCGCGTGCTGGAACGACAGGTCGAAGTACGGCGCGACACCGGGCGTCGTCGCGATGGCCCGGATCAGGTCGGGGCGCACCTCCGCGGGCTGCAGATAGCTGAGCCGGACGCGGTCGACGCCCGGCACGCTCCCCAGCCGTGGCAGGAGCTGTACCAGCGCGCGGGTGCCGCCGGGCAGGTCCTTTCCGTAGGACGTGGAGTTCTCGCTGACCAGGACGATCTCGCGCACCCCCTGCATCCCGAGCCAGGCGGCCTCCGCCACCACGTCGTCCGGCGGGCGGGAGACGAACGAGCCGCGGAAGGAGGGGATCGCGCAGAACGCGCACCGGCGGTCGCACCCGGACGCCAGCTTGACCGGCGCGACCGGTCCGTCGGAGAGCCGCGTGCGGGAGAGGTTCGGCACCCAGGCGTGGCCCGGCACCGCGACGTCCAGCGCAGCGGCCGGCCGCTCGACCGGCGAGATCGGCAGCAACGTGCGGCGGTCGACCGGCACGTGCGGAGCGGGCGCGTGGCCGCCGATGACGTCGGAGAGGCGTTCAGCGAGGTCGGGGTAGGCGTCGAACCCGAGCACGGCATCGGCCTCCGGCAGGCTCTCGGCCAGCTCGGCGCCGTACCGCTCGGCCAGGCAGCCGACGGCCACCACCTTCGCGCCGGTGGCCTTCGCGGCGTCCGACGCGGCGAGGAGGGTGTCGATCGAATCCTTCTTCGCCTGCTCGACGAACCCGCAGGTGTTCACGACGATCACGTCCGGGGCCGAGCCCTCGCCGTCGGCATCGACCAGCTCCCAGCCGGAACCCTCCAGCCTGCCGGCGAGCTCCTCGGAGTCGACCTCGTTGCGGGCGCAGCCGAGCGTGAGGAGGGCCGCTCGCCGCGGAGCGCCGTCATCACCGCGTGGAGGGACAGCGGGGTGGTGCTCGGTACGGCGGGGTTCTGGCACGGGCACCAGGGTATCCGTGCTCGAGTGATCTAGTCTGACCCGTCGTGGCAACGGTGGCCGTCCGGCGGGCGAGGACCGCTGACGTAGGGACGATCAAGCAGCTCGTGGATGCCTACGCGGGCCGCGTGCTGCTGGCCAAGGAGATCGTCACCCTGTACGAGTCGGTGCAGGAGTTCCTGGTCGCCGAACTCGACGGCGAGGTCGTCGGCTGCGGCGCGCTGCACGTCCTGTGGGAGGACCTCGGCGAGATCCGCACGGTGGCCGTGCACCAGCGGGTGGTGGGCCGCGGCGTCGGCCACGCGATCGTCACCGGACTCATCGGCAGTGCGCGCGAGCTGGGACTGCGCAGGCTGTTCGTGCTGACCTTCGAGAAGCAGTTCTTCGCCCGCCACGGCTTCGCCGAGATCGACGGCACCCCGGTCGAGCCGGACGTCTTCGCCGCGATGCTGCGCTCGTACGACGCCGGCGTGGCCGAGTTCCTCGACCTCGCCCACGTCAAGCCGAACACCCTCGGCAACGTGCGGATGCTGCTGCAGCTGCCCGTGGAGCCGGGGGGCGCGACAGGCCATCGGTAGGCCGGGCCGGCCGCGGGCCCCGTGACGTCGAGCGCTCGCCCACGACGCCTTCTCGGCTCCGATGTGCCCCACCGCGCCCACGACGATTCCGGCACGTTCCTGTCGGACCTCGCCGGTAGCCTGTCCGTTATGACGGCTTCGGTCGACGATGTTCCGGTCGGCGATGTGCAGCGGGCGCCCGCTCCCGGCTCGTGGCGGATGTGTGCGCGCCGTCCGGCCGCCGCCGTGCGCCCGCACGTCAGCGGCTACGTGGGCTACCGCACGGAAGCCTCACCGCGCTCGGTCCACCAGGGCGTGTCCTCACCCCATCTCACATTCGTGCTCTGCCTCGACGGCAAGGTCGAGATGCTCGCCAACCCCGACCGCAGCAAGCCGCCCGGCGCGTTCGTCGCGATGGTCGCCGGGTTGCATCAGGGCCCTGCCGAGATCGCCCACGGCGATCCGCAGACCGGCCTGCAGCTGCGACTCACGTGGCGCGGCGCCCGCGCGCTGTTCGGAGTGCCCGCCGGGGAGCTTGCCGGCGATGTCGTCGATCTCGAGGCGCTGCTGGGGCGGCACACCGAGCCGCTGCTGGCCAGGCTCGCCGCGGCGCCCGGCTGGGCGGAGCGGTTCGCCCTGCTCGACGCCGAGTTCGCCGCGCTCGCCGAGCGCGGGCCCGGCGACAAGGGCGTGCTCCCCGAGGTGGGCTACGCCTGGGACCGACTGGAGGAGACGGGCGGCAACCTGCGGATCTCGGAACTGGCGCGTGAAGTGGGCTGGAGCCGACGGCATCTCGGTGAGAAGTTTCGCGCCGAGACCGGCCTCTCCCCGAAGACCGCCGCACGCGTGATGCGGTTCGAGCGGGCGTGCGACCGGCTGCGCGGCCCCCGGCGTCCCTCTCTCGCCGCCGTCGCCGCCGACGCAGGCTACGTCGACCAAGCCCACCTCTCCCGCGACTTCCGCGATCTCGCAGGCACCACCGCCACCGCGTGGCTCGCCGAACGCCAGGCCCACTGAGCACCCGCGAGTCGCCCGTTCCCCGCGCGCGAGCCGCCCGAAACCCGCCCGCGAGTCGCCCCGAATCCGGGCCCGAGTCGCCCCTCCGCCGCCGGCGAGTCGCCCCTCCCACCCGCGAGTCGCCCTGAATCCGGGCGCGAGTCGCCCCTCCCACCTGTGCGCACTCGGACGGGCAACTAACAGGGCAGGGCGGGCGACTCAGGCACGCAAGACGGGCGACTCGCGGAGCCATGGACGCCCCAAACTCACCGGCCCCGCCGCGGCGACTCGCGCACGCGAAACGGGCGACTCGCGGGAGCCGAAACGCGCAACTCACGC
>DASYES010000532.1:0-2702 GCA_036498885.1 Pseudonocardia sp. | reverse complement strand
CCGCCGCCGCCTGGGTTATGGCCGGGGGGCGCGGATGAAGTTCGAGGCCGACGAGCTGGAGGTGATCGGCGGGCTGCGCCACGGGGTCACCCAGGGCGGCCCGGTTGCGGTGCGTATCGGCAACACCGAGTGGCCCAAATGGGAAACGGTGATGGCCGCCGACCCCGTCGACCCCGACCTGATCGCCGGCCGGGCCCGCAATGCACCGCTCACCCGCCCGCGCCCGGGACACGCCGACCTGGCCGGAATGATCAAGTACGGCTTCGACGACGCCCGTCCCGTACTCGAGCGCGCCAGCGCACGGGAGACGGCGTCACGGGTGGTGCTGGGCACCGTCGCCAAGGCGTTCCTCGAGCAGGCGTTCGATGTCGCCATCGTCTCCCACGTCGTCGCGCTCGGGGCTGCTGAAGCGCCCGACGACGAGCGGCCCGGTCCCGACGACCTGGAGCGCGTGGACGCCAGCCCGGTCCGGGCGTACTCGGAGGCCGCCACCGCGGCGATGGTGGCCGAGGTCGACGCCGCGCAGCGCGACGGTGACACCCTCGGCGGCGTGGTGGAGGTCATCGCCTACGGCCTGCCCGTCGGGCTGGGCTCGTACGCGCAGTCCGACCGCAGGCTCGACGCCAGGCTCGCCGGTGCGCTCATGGGCATCCAGGCGATGAAGGGTGTCGAGATCGGCGACGGGTTCCGCACCGCGCACCGCCGGGGTAGCGCGGCGCACGACGAGATGATCCCCGGCGACCCGGTGAAGCGGCTGTCGAACCGGGCCGGGGGCATCGAGGGCGGCATGTCGAACGGCGAGCCGGTCCGGGTGCGGGTGGCGATGAAGCCGATCTCCACGGTGCCCCGAGCCCTGCAGACGGTGGACATCGCCACCGGGGAGCCCGCTGAGGCCATCCACCAGCGCTCCGACGTGTGCGCGGTGCCCGCGGCGGGCGTGGTGGCCGAGGCGATGGTGGCCCTGGTGCTGGCCGACGCGGCACTGGAGAAGTTCGGCGGCGACTCGCTCGCCGAGACCCGCCGCAACCTCCGCGCCTACCGGGACGCCGACCATCACTGACCGCTGACGGGCTCGTGCCTCGGGGCCGGGGAGTCACCCCCGGCTTCCACAGCCCCGGCCGGCCGAGCTTGATCTTTGGGTGGGGACCCGCAGCCGCGCGATAGGCGGCTGCCGGTCCCGAATCGGCGATCTTCGCGCGGTGCCGGCACGGGCACAGGCCCGGGGGACCTACCGCGCCTGGTCCTCCGGCGGCGTCCGACCGCCCCTGCCCTCGAGGAACTGCGGGCGCCGGTGCAGCCGCCCGCGCCGGGTGGCGGAGTGGAACGCGGCAGCCACGTCGGAGCCGGCGGGCGGCGTGGTGGGCTCCTGCGGGGTGTCCTCCCGGGGGGTTGCCTGCGGGGCAGGCGCCTGCGTCGTGAACGCGGCGAAGGGCGTGCCCGCCTCGTTGCTTCCCGGGTTGCGCAGCTGCGGCTCCAGATGTGCCTGACGGCGCCGTCGTGGAAGGGGGAGCTGCTCGCGTGCCGGCGGTGGTGGGTCATCCCCGGTACGCAGCACCGGCGGCTTGTCGCGATCCTGGTGATGGCTCAACCGGCGGCCCACCGGCCGCCGTGCTCCACCGCCGGATGCCCCCCGACCGCCCTGTCCGCCCCCGACGTCGTTCATCCAGCACTCCGATCGCGCAACCCCACGTGCCGTTTCCGCACAATCCGGCAAAGCCGCAGAGATCGCAGGTATTCGCCGCAGTGATCGCAGGGTAGCTGGCCCCCATGGTCGTTCGACCAAGGGCCTCCAAGAACATCCGCGGCGGTCACTACCCTGGAGCCGGTGAGCCGAGAGAGACGTCCCACGATGGTCATCGTCGGTCCGCCGGGCGCGGGCAAGACCACCGTCGGCCGGGTGCTCGCGCGACGGCTCGGCGTGGAGTTCACCGACGTCGACGCGCTCATCGTCGAGCGGGCGGGGAAGCCGATCGCCGACATCTTCCTGCAGGACGGGGAGGACGTCTTCCGCGCCATGGAGCACGAGGTCGTCATCGAGGCTCTGGCAGGCACTGATGGCGTGCTCGCGCTGGGGGGTGGCTCCGTGCTTGCGGCTGCCACCCGCGAGAAGCTGCGGGACCATCGGGTCGTCTACCTGACCGTCGGGCTCGCGGACGGGCTGCGCCGCACGGGCATGTCCACAGCGCGCCCGCTGCTGGCCGGGGTCAACCCGCGGGCCACGTTCAAGGCGCTGCTCGACGCGCGCGCCCCGCTGTACCGGGAGGTCGCGACGGTCGAGGTCGAGACCTCCCGGTACAGCGCCAACCAGGTGGCGCGGGCGGTACTCGTGGCGCTCGGGGAGCTGCCGGCGTCCGCGCCCGAGGAGCCGGTCGACCCTGACGATCCGCTGGACCGGCCCACTCCGCACGAGAGCGCCATGCTCCCTGATCCCGGTGTGCTCCCGGGGGCCGGTCGACAGCCGTGAGCGCGCCCGCCCGGTGCGTCCGGGCGGCGGTCGGGGCCGTCAGTAGGGTGGCTGCGTGAGCGAGCTTGCGAGCGAACCATCGGGCACAGCAGCTCTGCTCGCGTGGCCGACGAGCGACAGCGGGGTGGGTGCGTGAGCGAGCTTGCGAGCGAACCATCGGGCACAGCAGCTCTGCTCGCGCGGCCGACGAGCGACAGCGGGGTGGGTGCGTGAGCGAGCTTGCGAGCGAACCATCGGG
>DASYES010000531.1:0-3914 GCA_036498885.1 Pseudonocardia sp. | reverse complement strand
TGCAGTCGCTGCTGGTCGTGACGATCGGCGTCGGCGTGGGGTGCGGGATCGTCGTCCACGACCGGCTGGTCGAGGGCGCGCACGGGGCGGGCGGGTCGGTCGCGCACCGGCCGCTGCCGGGCTGGGCGATCTGCGCCGAGGGGCACCGCGGATGCGCCGAGGGCGTGCTGACGTCCGGGGCGATCACCGCCGCCGTCGGCCAGGCGCTGGGCAGGCCCGTGACCTACGACCAGGTCCTGAAGCTCGCCGGCGCCGGGCAGCCCGCCGCGCGCCGCGCCGTCGCGGACGCCTGCCGGGCCCTCGGCCTGCTCGTCGCCGACATCGCCAACCTCGTCGACCCGGACCTCGTGATCCTCACCGGCGAGGGCATCGGCGCGGTCGACATCGCCAGGATCGACCTGGACGCCGCACTGGAGGAGAGCCGCGACCCGGCCGGACCGCCGGTCCGCGTGGACGTTCAGCCGTTCCCGTTCACCGAGTGGGCACGCGGGGCGGCCGCGGTGGCGGTACAGGCGCACGTGTTGGGGCCCGCCGCACCCGTGTGATGCCGCACCCCGCGCTGACCAGGCGTTCACCTCGGCGCTTCGCGCCGTCAGCGGGTGTCCACTGCCTCCGCCCGCAGCAACAGCAGCTGCTCCGGGTTGAGCGCCGGAGCCCGCAGCCCAACCTCACCGAGAACCCGGCCGGGCAGCTCCACCCCGTCGGCGAGCCACGCGGGGGGCCGCCGCTGCCGCAGCGCCGGTGCGTCGCCCGGTGACTGGGTCCCCACCCGGTAGCGCCGCTCGGGGTCGAGGCCGGGGAGGCGCAGGGCGCCGGGCACGGCAGTGAGTGGCGTGGCCAGCTGGACCAGCGCGAACAGTGCGGCGGACCGATCGGTCGCCACCACTCCGTGCAGGGCGAACGACGGGTCGTGCTGGTCGGCTCGCACCACGGTGCCGGCGTGCAGCAGACCGCGCAAGTCCTTGTAGAGCTGCACCCATGCGGCCAGCTCCTTGCGCTCCTCAGGGCTCGCGGTGGTGATGTCCCACTCGATGCCGAACGAGCCGAAGAGAGCCGTCCCGGCCCGGAACGACAGGTCGTGGGTGCGGGCCGTGGAATGCGAGCGCGGCGACCCGACGTGCGAGCCGACGAGCTCGGGCGGCAGCAGCTGGGCGGTGTAGCGCTGGATCTGCTGGCGTTCGAGGGGGTCGATGTTGTCGCTGCCCCAGATCCGGTCGGTGCGCTCCAGGATCTCCAGGTCGACGCGCAGGCCCCCCGACGAGCAGGACTCGATCTCGACGTCCGGATGCCGGGCGCGCAGCTCGTCCATCAACCGGTACACAGCGCTGGTCTGCGCATGGACGCCGGGCGTGCCGAGCGGCCCGTGGCCGGCGTCGAGCAGGTCGCGGTTGTGGTCCCACTTGAGGTAGGAGATCGGGTACTCGGTGAGCAGCGCGTCGAGCCGTTCCAGGATGTAGGCGTACGCCTCGGGCCGGGCGAGGTCGAGCACCTGCTGCGATCGGGAGAGCGGAGGCTGGCGCCCACCGGTCGCGAGAATCCACTCCGGGTGGGCGCGCGCGAGATCGGAGTCCGGGTTGACCATCTCCGGCTCGACCCACAACCCGAACTGCATGCCCAGCCGCCGCACCTCCTCGACCAGTGGGTGCAGGCCCCGGGGCCAGACGTCCTCGTCGACGTACCAGTCGCCCAGGCCCGCTGTGTCGTCGCGGCGGTGGCGGAACCAGCCGTCGTCGAGCACGTAGCGCTCGGCACCGACATCGGCACCGGCCCGGGCGAGCTCGACGAGCCGGTCGAGGTCGTGGTCGAAGTAGACGGCCTCCCAGGTGTTGAGCACGACCGGGCGCGGGGCGCGCGGGTGCTGCGGCCGGGAGCGCAGGTGGGTGTGGAAGCGCGCGGCGACACCGTCGAGACCACGGCCGTACGCGGCGTAGATCCACGGGCTCGCGTGGTGTTCGCCGGGAGCCAGCGCCATCTCGCCGGCGAGCAGCAGCTCGCCGCCGCCGAGCACGGCGGCGCCGGTCGACAGACGCTCGGCATAGGAGACGTGGTTGCCGCTCCACGCGACGTGTACCGCCCACAGGTCGCCTTGGCGGAAGCCGAAGCCCGCGGTACCGGCCGCGAGGATCAGGGGCGCGTCCGGTCCGGTGCGACCGCGCCGGTTCTCCCGCGCGTGCACCCCGACGACGAACGGCGCGCGCTGCGGCGCACGCTCCCGGCCCCAGCGCCCCGCCAGGTCGAACAGCTCGGTGGCCTCCGGCGGCACCGGCAGCGCGAGGGCGAGGCCGTCGACGACGAACGGCTCCGCGGCCGCTCCCTCCGGAACCGTGACCGTGGCCCGCTGGCGCAGCAGCCCGGACGCCAGCAACTCGATGTCGAGCCGGACCTCGAGACCTGCCTCGTCGTCGCGGCCGACAACGCGGACCTGTCCACCACCGTGCTGACCGGGCTCGACGTCCAGCGCGACAAGGGTGAAGAGCGGCGACCAGGCGCCCCCCGCGCGGTGTCCTGCGAGCCCCGGCCTGCCGAGCCACCCGCTCGCCTGCTCGGGCAGGACGCCGACGCGCGCTCCCTCATCGAGATCGTTGGGCACGCTGCCGGGGACCGCGGCAGCAGCGAGTACCGCGAGGTCGGCGGCGTCCACCTCGCCGAGGTCGGGCCCCCAGTGCAGAACCGCAGGCAGGCGCCGCCCGTCCGTGCCGAGGACCACGCTCACCCCCGCTGCTCTGAGGTGGAGGGGCTCGACAGAGGTGGGGGACATGGCCGCTCCGGACGTCGTCGTCATGCTGATCGCGAATATTTTCTACGACAGAAGTTAATAGCGGTCAACGGAGCTCCGCAAACAACGCAACGAACGGTCCGCCCGCCCAGTAGGACCGCACCAGCGGGCCAGTCACTCAATCACCGACCCACCAAAGCTGGCGATGCCCGAGCGATGCCCGACGGTACGAGCGGCCCGTCCGTCCGAGAGGACCGCACCAACGCGCCGCTCGTCCGGGCTCAGTTCTCGCCGCGGATCGCCCGGCGCAACTTCGGGAGACGATCGGCCAGCAGCCGCTCGCCACCTCGGCCGGTGGGGCGGTAGTAGTCGCGGCCGATCAGCGCGTCGGGCGGGTACTGCTGCTCCAGCACCCCCTCGGGTGTGCTGTGGGGGTAGCGGTAGCCCACGGCGTTGCCGAGCTTCTCCGCCCCCGCGTAGTGACCATCGCGCAGATGCGGTGGGACGGCGCCGGTGGCCCCGGCCCGCACGTCGGCCATCGCCTCGTCGATGCTGGTGATCACGGCATTGGACTTCGGGGCGGTCGCGAGGTGCACGGTGGCCTGGGCCAGCGCGATGCGGCACTCCGGAAGCCCTACGAGCTGCACGACCTGCGCCGCAGCGACGGCCGCCTGCAGCGCGGTGGGGTCGGCGAGCCCGATGTCCTCGCTCGCGTGCACCATCAGCCGCCGCGCGATGAACCGTGGGTCCTCGCCCGCCACGAGCATCCGGGCGAGGTAGTGGAGCGCGGCGTCGGCGTCGGACCCGCGGATCGACTTGATGAACGCGCTGATCACGTCGTAGTGCTGGTCGCCCTGGCGGTCGTAGCGCACGGTCGCCTCGGTGACCGCGCGCTCGACGGCCGGTACGTCGATCTCGGTGGCGCCGGTGCCTGTGACACCGTCGGCAGCCGCCTCGAGCGCGGTGAGAGCGCGGCGGGCGTCGCCGGACGCGAGCCGTACCAGCGCGTTCTCGGCGTCGGACGAGAGCGTGACCGCGCCGCCGAGCCCGCGTGGGTCGGCGACGGCCCGGCGAAGGACCGACCGCACGTCGTCCCCGGTGAGCGACTGCAGCTCCAGCACCAGCGAGCGGGAGAGCAGCGGAGAGACCACCGAGAACGACGGGTTCTCCGTGGTGGCCGCGACGAGCAGCACCAGCC
>DASYES010000530.1:0-6144 GCA_036498885.1 Pseudonocardia sp. | reverse complement strand
GCTACTGCGCGGCGCCCAGGCGGCGCCCTCGCGGCGTTGTCGTCGGGCCCGAAACAACAGCGGTATCGGCCCCTCCTCCGCCTTGCGATGCCACTACCTGGATCACCGCTCGCTACGGGTGGAGTTGTTCAGCACCCGCCTAGCCGGCGCCCGCCCGTGTCGATGAGTGCGGAAGGTCCGTGTGTACTATTCCGCATGGAATAACCCTAGCGGAACGATCTGGGCGGAGTGGTGCGTGTAGTGGCGGCGCTGACGTCGCTGGCGACCAGCATTCTGGCGCTGCTGTGCGAACGGCCGATGCATCCGTACGAGATGTACCGGTTGATGATGGATCGGTTCGAGGACCGGGTCGTCAAGGTGCGACCGGGCTCGCTCTACCACACCGTCGACCGGCTGGCAGCCGGCGGATTGGTCGAGGCGATCGGCACCGACCGCGATGGCGCGCGTCCCGAGCGCACCACGTACCGCATCACGGCCGCCGGGCGCATCGCGATGCAGGAGTGGATCCGCGGTGTGCTCGCCGAGCCGGTCAACGAGTTCCCCCGGTTTCCGGTTGCCCTCGGCGAGGCGCACAACCTGCCGCGCGCAGAGGCGATCGAGCTGCTCACGGCACGCATCCGCCACATCGAGGGCGAGCTCGCCGACGTGGAGCCGGCCCTCGCACGCGGGGCGGCCAAGACCGCTGAAGCCCACCTGCTGGACGGGTACTACCTCGTGGAGATGTCGCGGGCGGAGCTGGGCTGGCTGCAACGGCTCGTGGCTCGGCTGGAGACCAAGGAGCTGGGATGGCCCCTCGACCACTGACCGATACGGCTGCCGAGGCCGCGCCGCCCAGCCCGTGGCCTGCGCTGTGGGCGCTGGTCGTCGGGTTCTTCATGATTCTGGTGGACTCGACGATCGTCTCCGTCGCCACGCCCGCGATCATGGCCGGGTTCGGTGCCGGTGTGGACTCGGTCGTGTGGGTCACGAGTGCCTACCTGCTGGCATACGCGGTGCCACTGCTGATCACCGGCAGGCTCGGTGACCGGTTCGGACCGCGCCGCGTCTACCTCGCGGGGCTGGCCGTCTTCACGCTGGCGTCCCTGTGGTGCGGCCTGACCGACACGATCGGTGAGCTCGTCACGGCGCGGATCCTGCAAGGCCTCGGCGCGTCCCTGATGACGCCGCAGACGATGGCCGTGATCACGCGGACCTTTCCCGCCGAGAGCCGGGGCAAGGCGATGAGCCTGTGGGGCGCCACCGCAGGGGTGGCCACGCTCGTCGGGCCGCTCCTGGGCGGGGTGCTCGTCGACAGCCTCGGCTGGGAATGGATCTTCATCGTCAACGTGCCGGTCGGCGTCGTCGGCTTCGTGCTGGCGGCCCGGCTGGTACCCGAGCTCCCGACCCACGTCCGCCGCTTCGACCTGCTCGGTGTGGCACTGAGCGCGATCGGCATGTTCCTGCTGGTCTTCGGGATCCAGGAGGGACAAACCTACGACTGGGGGACGATCGCGGGCCCGATCTCCGTGTGGTCGCTGATCGTCGCAGGCCTCGTGGTGATGGCGGTCTTCCTGTTCTGGCAGGCGCGCACCCGCGGAGAGCCGCTGGTGACACTTGCGCTGTTCCGCGACCGGAACTTCAGTCTCGCCAATGTCGCGATCACCACGGTCGGTTTCGCGGTCACCGCGATGACGTTCCCGATCATCTTCTACGCCCAGGGCGTGCTCGGGATGACCCCGACCGGCTCGGCGCTGCTGCTCGTGCCGATGGCGGTCGTCTCCGGAGGCCTCGCGCCGATCGTCGGCGGGTGGACCGACCGTGTGCACCCGAGCTGGATCGCCGGTATCGGGATGGTGTGCTTCCCGGCGGCGTTGCTGTGGCTTGCGGCGATCATCGGGCCGGCCACGCCGGTCTGGCAGCTGTTGCTTCCGGTGGCGCTGTTGGGCGTGGCCAACGGATTCGTGTGGGCTCCGATCGCCACCACGGCGACGCGGAACCTGCCTCCGTCGAACGCCGGTGGCGGTGCCGGGATCTACAACACGACCCGTCAGATCGGCGCGGTGCTGGGCAGCGCGGGGATCGCGACGCTGATCGAGTCGCGGCTCGCCGCGAACCTGCCGGCATCTCCCGCAGGCGGGAGCTCGGAGGTCGGCGTGTCGCGGCTTCCGGAGGCACTGCACGCCGGCTTCGCCACGGCGATGGCGCAGGCGCTGGTGTTGCCTGCCGTGGTGTTGCTGATCGGTCTGGTGGCGGTGCTTCTGTTCGCGCGGCCGCGGCACCTGAGCGGCCCGTTGCCCGTCCCGGCAGCGGCGCCGGTCCTGCCGGTTGTCAAGTAGCCCGGGCGCCGTGTTCGAGGCCCGCCCCGCTCGGGCCGGGAGCCGACGCACGTAGTGTTGTCGGGTGCTCGCTGCCGTCCCTCCCCCGGTCACCGTGCGCGTTCCGGCGAAGATCAACCTGCATCTCGCGGTCGGGCCGCTGCGCGAGGACGGCTTCCACGACCTGGTCACGGTGTTCCATGCCGTGAGCCTGTTCGACGAGGTGTCCCTCGCGTCCAGCGACGCGCCCGGGATCGAGGTGCACGGAGAAGGCGTCGCCGAGGTGCCCGCCGATGAGACGAACCTGGCCTGGCGGGCCGTCCAGCTACTGGCCGAGCGTGCCGACCGTGATCCGGACGTGCGGCTGGTGCTGCGCAAGGGCATTCCGGTGGCCGGCGGGATGGCCGGTGGGAGTGCCGACGCGGCGGCGGCACTCGTCGGATTGTCGGCGCTGTGGAAGCTCGACCTCTCCCGCGACGAGCTGTCGGTGCTGGCAGCCGAGCTCGGCAGCGACGTCACGTTCGCGCTCTACGGCGGCACCGCGCTCGGCACCGGGCGCGGCGAGCGGATCGTGCCGGTGCTGTCCCGGCACCCCCAGCACTGGGTGATCGCCCTGCACCGCGGTGGCCTCTCCACCCCGAGCGTCTTCCGGGAGCTCGACCGGCTGCGTGGGGACGACGCCCCGCCGGACCGCCCGGTCGAGCCCGTGCTGGAGGCGCTGGCCGGCGGCGACCCCCGCCAGCTCGCGCTCAGCCTCGGCAACGACCTGCAGGCCGCCGCCGTCAGCATGGCTCCCGATCTGCGCCGCACCTTGCGCGCCGGGGTCACCGCTGGCGCCCTGGCCGGGCTCGTCTCCGGGTCGGGGCCGACCTGCGCGTTCCTGTGCTCCGGCGCCGACGCGGCGATCGACGTGGCCACCGAGCTGGCCGGGGTCGGCGTCTGCCGAACCGTGCGGGTGGCGCACGGCCCGGTTCCCGGCGCCCGCGTCGTCGACCAGCCCGAACCGCCTGTTCCGCCCACGTCCTGGCCCCCGGTGCGTGCCTGATGCCTCCACGCGCAGCAGCCCAGAGATCCGCCCAGAACCTGGTCAACCTGGAGTCCGTCACGGCCCACGTTCCCGGCGACGCCTCGCGTGTCCTGCTCGATGCCGTGTCGCTCGGCGTCGAGCGTGGGGAGCGGGTCGGCGTCGTGGGACTGAACGGCGGGGGCAAGACCACCCTGCTCGACATCCTCACCGGCGAACGGCCTCCCGACGGGGGGCGGGTGAGCCGCCTCGGCGGGCTCAACCTCGCCCACCTCGCGCAGGGCGACGCCCTCCCCGCAGGCGCCCGCGTCCGCGACGTCGTACTCGCAGCCTGGGAGGGCGCGGCCGACCACGAGTGGGCCGCGGACGCCAAGGTCCGTGACGTGCTCGGCGGACTCGGCATCGGCGACCTCGACCGCACCGTCGACGGCCTCTCCGGCGGCGAGAAGCGGCGGGTTGCGCTGGCGGCAGCGCTCGTCGGCGAGCCCGACCTCGTCGTGCTGGACGAGCCCACGAACCATCTCGACGTCGAGGGCATCGGCTGGCTCGCCCAGCACCTGCTGTCGCGTCGGTGTTCGGTCGTGGTCGTCACTCACGATCGGTGGTTCCTCGACGCGGTCTGCACGCGCACATGGGAGGTCGCGGGCGGCCGGGTGGAGAGCTACCTCGGCGGTTATGCCGACTGGGTCTACGCCCGCGCCGAGCGCTCCCGCCAGGCGGACGCCGCGGAGGCACGACGGCAGAACCTCGCCCGCAAGGAGCTGGCCTGGCTGCGCCGCGGCGCGCCGGCCCGCACGTCGAAGCCACGGTTCCGGATCGAGGCCGCCGAGGCGCTGATCGCCGACGTCCCGCCGCCCCGCAACACGGTGGAGCTGCTCGGGTTCGCCACCAACCGGCTCGGCCGCACGGTGCTGGAACTGGAGGACGCCACCGCCGAGATCGCCGGCCGTACGCTGCTGAACCACGTCACCTGGCGCCTCGGTCCGGGTGACCGCGTCGGGATCGTCGGGGTCAACGGCTCGGGAAAGACCACGCTGCTGCGCACCCTGAGCGGCGAGCGTCCGCTGCAGGACGGCCGGCTCGTCAGGGGCACCACGGTGCAGCTCGCCGAGCTGAGCCAGGAGCTCACGGATCTGCCGAAGGACATGCGGGTACTGGAGGCCACCGAGCAGGTGGCGAAGTATGTGAGGTTCGGCAAGCTCGAGCTCACAGCGTCGTCGGTGCTGGAACGGCTGGGCTTTCCCGCCGCCCGCCAGTGGACGCCGGTCGGGCAGCTCTCCGGCGGCGAGCGGCGCCGGCTCCAGCTCACGCGGCTGTTGATGGCGGAGCCCAACGTCCTGCTGCTCGACGAGCCCACCAACGACCTCGACGTCGACACGCTCTCCCGGCTCGAGGACCTGCTCGACGGGTGGCCGGGCACGCTCGTCGTCGTCAGCCACGATCGCTATCTCGTCGAACGGGTGTGTGACACGGTCGTCGCGCTTCTGGGCGACGGGAAGGTCACCCACCTGCCCGGTGGGATCGACGAGTACCTGCAGCGGCGCGCGGCGGCCGGCCGGCAGGCGACGGGCCTCTCCGCGCCGCCACCGACGCCCGCTGCGGCCAAGCCGACGTCGAGCGCGGCCGATCAGCGAGCGGCGCGCAAGGAGGCCTCCCGGCTGGAGCGCCGGCTCGAGACGCTCGGCAAGCGCGAGAAGCAGTTGCACGAAGAGCTGGCCGCTGCTGCCACCGACCCGTCCCGGCTGCTGGAGCTCGACGCCGAGCTCCGGGCCGTGCTCGCCGAGAAGGAGAGCGTCGAGCTGGACTGGCTGGCTGCGGCGGAGATCGCCGAGTCCTAGGCCGTGTCGAGAAGGCCCCTGATCGCGGTGGTCTTCGCGCCCAGATCGCCCCTGGCGGCGTTGCCGCTCCGACCGGGTACACCAGGTACGACGGCTCGGAGCGGCGCCTTGCCAGGAACGATCTGGATCATGAAGTCCATCGATCAGTACTTCCTGAACACGGCCTAGTGCGGTCCCAGTGCGGCGCCGGACGTCCGGCTGACTCCAGGATCCGTCGTTCGATCGATTCGTCGGGATTCGCGGCGCCCTAGCGTCGCTCGTGGATCTCTGGGGGAACGAATGACGACGATCACGAGCCCGACGCTTGCCCGGGCGTTGCCGGATTTCGCCCGCGGCCCCGTGTTGGCGGTGGCAGCCGCCACTGCGGTACTGCTCACCGCGGTCAGCGGCCGCTACGGCTATTTCGGCGACGAGCTGTACTACATCGCCGCGGGGCACCACCTCGCGTGGGGCTACGCGGACCAGCCGCCGATGCTGCCGCTGATCGCGCTGGCGATGGACACGATCGCGCCGGGATCGCTGCCGGTGCTACGCATTCCGGCCACACTCACGACGGTGGCCGGGATCGTGCTGACCGCACTGCTGGCCCGCGAGTTCGGGGGCGGGAGGCGCGCGCAGCTGATCGCGGCGGGCGCGTTTGCGCTCTCGCCGAACTTCCTGGGCACCGGGCATCTGCTGGCCACCTCGACAGTGGACCCTGCACTGTGGACGGCCCTGACCTGGCTGCTGGTCCGCTGGATACGCACCCGGCAGGACGGGCTGCTGATCGCGGCAGGGGTGGTCACCGCGGTCGCGATCCAGGTGAAGTTCCTCGTCGTGGCGTTCTGGGCGGTCGCGATCGTCGCGGTGCTCGTGTTCGGTCCGCGCGATCTGCTGCGCAGGCCCGCGCTCTGGCTGGGCGGCGCGATCGCTGTGCTCACCACCGTGCCCACAGTGGTCTGGCAGGCGCAGAACGGCTGGCCGCAACTGGGGATGGGCCGCGCCGTCG
>DASYES010000529.1:0-4071 GCA_036498885.1 Pseudonocardia sp. | reverse complement strand
CGAGGCCGACGTCTTCGACGCCTCGGGCTCACCCACCTCCGTTCCGGCCGAGCCCGCCCTCTCCGTCTCCGACGCCGAGATCGACGCGCTCGCCGAACGGCTCCCCGCGCTCGCCCTCGTGGACGAGCACCGTCTCGGCCGCCGCCTCGCCACCGCGCGACGCACCCGGGACCCCAGGGCGCGTGCGAAGGCAGTGGCCGACATCGCCGCCGCCGTCGACACCGGTGAGCGGCGCACGGCCGCTCGCCGGTCCGCAGTGCCCGCGATCCGTTATCCCGAGGCACTGCCCGTCAGCGCGCGGCGCGACGACATCGCCGCGGCGATCCGCGACCACCAGGTCGTCATCGTCGCCGGCGAGACCGGCTCCGGGAAGACCACGCAGATCCCGAAGATCTGCCTCGAACTGGGCCGTGGCGTCCGGGGGCTGATCGGACACACCCAGCCCCGCAGGCTCGCCGCCCGCACCGTCGGCGCACGCATCGCCGAGGAACTCGGCAGCCGCCTGGGCGACCTCGTCGGATGGAAGGTCCGCTTCACCGACCACGTCGGGGAGAACACGCTCGTCAAGCTGATGACCGACGGCATCCTGCTCGCGGAGCTCACCGGCGACCGGATGCTGCGCCAGTACGACACGCTGATCATCGACGAGGCCCACGAGCGCAGCCTCAACATCGACTTCATCCTGGGCTACCTGACCCAGCTGCTGCCGCGTCGTCCCGACCTCAAGGTCGTCATCACCTCGGCGACGATCGACCCCGAACGCTTCGCCGAGCACTTCTCCCAGGCGCTGGGCACGACGGTGCCGATCGTCGAGGTCTCCGGGCGCAGCTACCCCGTCGAGCTCCGGTACCGGCCGATCGTCGACCCCGACGATCCTGACGCCGATCCCGATCGCGACCAGCTCGACGCCATCGGTGACGCCGTGGCCGAGCTGCAGCGCGAGGGCGACGGCGATGTGCTGGTGTTCCTGCCCGGCGAGCGCGAGATCCGCGAGACCGCCGAATCACTGGGCAAGCGCAACTTCCGGAACACCGAGATCCTTCCGCTCTACGCGCGGCTCTCGACGGCCGAGCAGCAGCGGGTGTTCGCCCCGCACCCCGGCCGCCGCGTCGTGCTCGCCACCAACGTCGCCGAGACCTCGCTGACGGTGCCGGGTATCCACTACGTCGTCGACCCGGGCACCGCGCGCATCTCGCGGTACTCGCGCCGGCTCAAGGTGCAGCGGCTGCCGATCGAGAAGATCTCCCAGGCCAGCGCCAACCAACGGGCGGGCCGCTCGGGTCGTGTCGCCGACGGGATCTGCATCCGCCTCTACAGCGAGGACGACTTCGACGCCCGTCCCGAGTTCACCGACCCGGAGATCCTGCGCACCAACCTCGCCTCGGTCATCTTGCAGATGATCTCCCTCGAGCTGGGCGAGCTCACCGAGTTCCCGTTCGTCGAGCGCCCGGACGCCCGGGCAGTCGGCGACGGTCTCGCTCTGCTGCAGGAGCTGGGCGCGCTCGAGGCCGACCGGCGCCTCACCCCCGTCGGCCGCGCACTGGCGGCGTTGCCCGTCGACCCCCGGCTGGGCCGCATGCTGGTGGAGGCCGACCGCACCGGCTGCCTGCGCGAGGTGCTCATCATCGCCGCGGCGCTCTCCGTGCAGGACCCCCGCGAGCGCCCCACCGAGCAGCGCCAGGCCGCCGACCAGAAACACGCGCGGTTCGCCGGCGAGTGGACCGCCAACGGCTCGACGCTCGACGCAGGCGGCTCGGACTTCCTCGCCTTCGTCAACCTGTGGCGCTACCTCGCCGAGCAGCGCGACGCCCTCTCCGGCAACCGCTTCCGGCGGCTGCTGCGCGAGGAGTTCCTGCATTACCTGCGTATCCGCGAATGGCAGGACCTGCACTCCCAGCTTCGCTCGGCGGCGCGCAACGCGGGCATGACGCTGAACGACACCGAGCCCGACCAGGACCGCATCCACATCGCGGTGCTCTCCGGGCTGCTCTCCCAGATCGGGCTGCGCGAGGAGCCCACCGGCAAGGAGCGCGGCGGCCGGGAGTACCTGGGCGCGCGCGGGGCAAAATTCATGATCTTCCCGGGGTCGCCGCTGTCGAAGGCACAGCCGCGCTGGGTGATGGCCGCCGAGCTGGTTGAGACCTCCCGGCTGTTCGCGCGCACGGTCGCCCGGATCAAGCCGGAGTGGATCGAACCGCTGGCCGGGCACGTGGTGAAGCGCTCCTACTCCGAGCCGCACTGGTCACGCAAGCGGGCGGCAGCCGTCGCCACCGAACGGGTCACGCTCTACGGGGTCCCGATCGTCGTCGGTCGCACGGTCGACTTCGGTCGCATCGATCCCGAGCTGTCGCGCGAGCTGTTCATCCGGCACGCCCTCGTCGAGGGGGACTGGGACACCCGCCACCGGTTCTTCCACGCCAACCGGGAGCTGCTCGAGCACGCCGAGGAGCTGGAGCACCGGGCGCGGCGGCGCGACCTCGTCGTCGACGAGGAGACGCTGGTCGGCTTCTACACCGACCGGATCCCGGCCGACGTGGTGTCCGGGCGGCACTTCGACTCCTGGTGGAAGAAGGAGTCGCGCCGGCAGCCGGAGCTGCTCGACTTCACCGAGGAGATGCTCCGCACAGCGCAGGCCGCGCACGTGGACCGCGCCGCGTATCCCGACCACGTGGAGGCGGGCGGGCTCACGCTCCCGCTGTCGTACGCGTTCGAGCCCGGGGCGCACACCGACGGCGTCACAGTCGACGTGCCGGTGGCCGCTCTGCACCAGGTCGACCCCACGCCGTTCACCTGGCAGGTACCCGGCCTGCGCGAAGAGCTGGTCACGGCACTGATCCGGACCCTGCCCAAGCAGCTACGGCGCCTCTACTCCCCCGCACCCGACCACGCGAAGGCCGTGCTGGCGCGCCTGCAGGCCGCAACTCCCGGCAACGGAGGCTCCGGCGACGCCGGCGAACCGCTGCTCGACGGCCTGGAGCGCGAGCTGGGCCGGATGCGCGGCGTCGACATCCCCCGCGACGCCTGGGAGCTGGACCGGCTGCCCGAGCACCTCACCGTCACCTTCCGGGTGGTGGACGAGGCCGGCCACGAGGTCGCCACCGGTACCGACCTCGACGCGTTGCGCCGCCGACTCGCGCCGAAGGTGCGTGAGGAACTGGCCGCGGCGGGCGCCGAACTGGAACGCACGGGGCTCACCACGTGGTCGGTCGGCACACTGCCCCGCGAGCTCCCGGTGCGGCGGGGAAGCCATGTCGTCACCGGCTACCCCGGCCTGGTCGACCGGGGGTCCACTGTGGACGTTCGAGTGTTCCCGACGGCCGCCGAGCGCGACCCGCAGACCTGGCGCGGCGTGCGTCGCCTGCTCCTGCTCGACACGCCCTCACCTGTGAAGCAGGTGCAACGCGGCCTGGACAACGCCGCCAAGCTGGCGCTCTCCCGCAACCCGCACGGCTCGGTCGCGGCGATGCTCGACGACTGTGTCACCTCCGCGGCCGACGCGCTGATCACCGCAGCAGGCGGCCCCGCGTGGGACGAGCGCTCCTACGCGCGGCTGCGGAAGCTCTTCGCCGACCGGCTGGCCGCCACCACGCTGCAGGTGCTGCAGGCCGTGCGGGGTGTGCTCACCGTCTGGCACCGGGTGCAGGCGCAGCTCGCCGATCTGCGGGCGCCGGTGCTCGCAGCCGCCGTCGCCGACATCACCGCGCAGGTCAACGCCCTCGTGGGCCCGGGGTTCGCTACCGCGGCCGGTGCGTCCCGGCTTGCCGACGTCGCCCGTTACCTGGAGGCGGCGGAGCGCCGAATCGAGAAACTGCGCGCCGACCCTGCGCGCGACGCTGCCTGGACCGCGGAGGTGCGGGTGGTGGCCGACGAGTACGAGGCCGAGCTGTCGGCGCTTCCGCCGGGCGTGGAACCCTCGCCGCAGCTGCGGGAGATCCGCTGGCTGATCGAGGAGCTGCGGGTGGGCCTCTACGCCCACCCCATGCGCACCCGCTACCCGGTGTCGATCAAGCGCATCCAGAAGGCGATCGACGACCTGCCCCGCTGACTCTCGGTCGGCGATTACGCTCGACG
>DASYES010000528.1:0-2778 GCA_036498885.1 Pseudonocardia sp. | reverse complement strand
AAGCGCTGCTCGTGCTCGGAGAGGGGCACGGCTTCACCTCCGGCACTGGTCATCCTGTCGGGTCATCTTCCATGGTGCCGGAACGACGCGACGAGCGCCCGGGGCTGGGCGTCTACGCGAAAGGATACGAGCCTCACGGCCCGCCGACTAGCCGGACTCGTCAAGCGGAAGGGTCGATCTTCGACCCGGTCGGGTCGCAGACAGTATGAGCTGCACGATCGGGGTGTCGGGACCCCCCGCTGGCGGCTTGCGACGACGGGGCTGAGTGATCCACATGCCGCTGCAAAGGCCGTGGGGCCCGGCAGACACACGCCGGGTGCGCCGTCAATCACACCCAGTTGGCCCCACACCACCAGGAGAGTGAATCGGACGAAGCGGGCCGCGACACGCCGTGAACCGCCGAATTTCTCACGCCGAGCGGTCAGGCGGACCGGCGGGCCAGCGCGTGGAGGCGGGTCGCGATCTCCACCAACGGGGAGGCGGTCGCGGCGATGTCCTCGAGCTCGGTCACCGCTCGGGCGGCTGCGGGCCCGCCGTCGCGGACCGCGCCGGGAACCCACCCGTCCAGCACTCCGTCGCCCTGCAGAGTCTCGACCCGCAACACCCCGCCCTGCTCCAGCAAACCGCGAAGCGTCGCCGCGTCGAGCCGTCTGCGCAGCGCGTCGTCGGCCCCGAACCGGCCGTCCGGATCGGTGAGCACCGCTCGCGCCTCGGCGAGCCTGCCGCTGAGGGTGCGTGCAAGCACCGCCGCGTACCGGCCGACGACGAGCACCGACACCGCACCGCCCGGCGCGGTGGCCGCGGCCAACGCCGACACGGCCGCCCCCGCGTCGTCCACGACCTCGAGCAGCCCGTGGCCGAGCACCAGGTCCGCACCGCGCGGCGGGACGACCTCGGCGAGCGCGTCGACGTCCCCCTGCACGGGCGTGATCAGTTCGTGGACCCCGGCCTCGCGCGCCCGCCGCTGCAGCGCTGCGAGCGCGTTGGGGCTGTTGTCGACCACCGTGACCGCACACCCGGAACGCGCCAGCGGCACCGCCCAGGCTCCGCTGCCGCCGCCCACATCGAGTACGCGGGGCGGACGGCCCGGCGTTGCGGCACGTACCCTGGCCACCTCGGCGACCAGCACCCGGTGCACCGAGCCCTCGCCCACCGCACCGGCCGTCTCTGTCGTCGCACCGCTCAGCATCGGAGCCTCACAACGGCAGACTAGTGCGATCCCGGGCAGGGTAGGTTGATCGCCGTGCAGGTCGTCGCCACGTTGAGCCTCAAGGGTGGAGTGGGGAAGACCACCGTCGTGCTCGGGCTGGCCGGCGCGGCCTTGCACCACGGGGTACGGACGCTGGTGGTGGACCTCGACCCGCAAGCCAACTCCACGATCGCGCTGGACGTGGGCTCCACCACGGCCACGGTGGCCGACGTGCTCGACGACCCGAGCCCGTCGGTGTTGCGCCGCGCGATCGCCCCGAGCGGCTGGGGCACCGGCCTCGACGTGCTGGTGGGTGCCGAGCAGGCCGAGCGGCACAACCACCCCGATCCAGGGCCGAAGCAGCTCATCCGATTGGCCAGAGCGCTGGAGCGGCTCCACGACGTCGAGTTGTTCGGCGGTCCGTCCCCCGACGGAGAGACAGCCGCGGGCAACGGCTCCGACGACGGGTACAACGCCGAGCCCTACCGGCTGGTGATCATCGACTGCCCGCCGTCGCTCGGACAGCTCACCCGCAGTGCCCTCGCCGCGGCGCACCGTGCGGTGCTCGTGACGGACCCGACGATCTTCGCGGTCTCCGGCGTGCAGCGCGCCTTCGACGCGATCCAGACCGAGCGGCAGCGCGGCAACCCCGACCTCCAGCCGCTCGGTGTGCTCATCAACCGGGTGCGCCCGCGCAACACAGAGCACGACTTCCGGATCAACGAGCTGCGCGAGCTCTTCGGCCCACTGGTGTTCACCGGAGTGTTGCCGGACCGCTCGGCGATCCAGCAGGCGCAAGGCGCCTGCATGCCCATCCAGCGGTGGGACACACCGGGAGCACGTGAGGCCTCTGCCGTGTTCACGCTCCTGCTGGGCCGGGTGCTGCGCAGCGAGCGCGCCCGGCGCACGGTGGCGACCACGGCCCCGCACGGCGCGGGCTGACGCAGCGCTGCGCACGAGAACGAGCCGCCCGGAAAGCGATCAGCGCAGCGGCACCGACCTGCTGACGATGCCGACGAACTGCTCGGCCTGCCGCAGCAGGTCGTCGGCATCACGGCGCCCCACGAGCCGCGCGATGCCGGCCTCTGCCGCCGCCCGGGTGTCGGAGCACGCGGCGAAGAACGCCGCCCACTCCGCCAGCTCGGGCGCGACCTCGGCGAGCAACTGCCAGACGTTGCGCGTGGACCCGCGGCGCGGCGCCGGACGAGCGTGCACCGCGAGCACGGCGGCGGCGGCCCGGAGCGCGGCAAGGTAGGCCGCGGGATAGCGGAGCAGCGGTTCCTCCGTGCGGTGGGCCTCGGCGAGCCCGTCGGCCGCCTGGCGGAGCAGCCCCAGCGCCGCGCGTGAGGTGGGCGCCGGGGGCGGCGGCCCGGCAGGGGCCCGCTGCGGCCCCCGCGGGTGCGGCACCCGCGCGGTGGTGATGGTCATCGTCGCCTCCCCGAGCCTTGTCATTCCGTCACCCGCACCAGATCCCAGACGCCGGGCCCGGCGCGCATCCGCAGCACGAACTCGCGCGCCGGTGCCTCCGGCTCCGCCGCGGACCGCGCCTCCACACGCCAGCAGCGCAACCGATCACCGCCGACGGGCAT
>DASYES010000527.1:0-3345 GCA_036498885.1 Pseudonocardia sp. | reverse complement strand
GAGTCCACCTGCACGGCGCACTCTTCGAACACGGTGTCGGCATCCCCGACCACCACGTCGGCGAGGAAGGGCAGCGGGATCGCCTCGGCCTGTACCAGCGTCTCGGCGCCCGGTGCGTCGAGGTCGAGGCTGCTGTCCTCGGTCTCGTACACCGCCTCGACCAGCGCGGCAGCCTCGTTGGCCGCGACGAGGGTGTCGGCCACCACGAGGGCGATCGGCTGACCCCAGTAGGCGATCCGATCGTCGGTCAGCGGCTGCCAGCTCTGGAATCCGTACCCGCCACCCAGGAGGAAACCAGCGGACTGCACGCCGGTGTCGCTCTCGTGCGTGAGCACGAGACGCACTCCGGGCACGGCCTCGGCGTTCACGACGTCCAGATGTGCGATCCGGCCCTTCGGCACCCGCGCGGTCGCGAAGGCGGCGTACAGCAGCCCGGACGGGTTACGGTCCGCGCCGTACCGCAGAGCACCCGTCACCTTGGCGTGGGCATCCACCCGCTCGGTGGGAACAGCCGCGCCGGTTGTCGTGCTGGTCATCGTGTCGCCCGCTCTCCGGCGATCCGCAGCGCGTCGGCGACGGTCCGGATCCCGAGTTCGATCTTGAAGCCGTTCTCCCGCCCCGGACTGGCCGCTGCGAATGCTGCTTCGCCCGCCTGCCGGGCGGTCTCGGCGGTGAGGGGCCGTCCGACGAGGGTCTGCTCGGCTTCGGCTGCACGCCACGGTCTCGTGGCCACGCCACCCAGCCCGAGCCGCACGTCCGCCACCGTTCCGTCGGCGTTCAGCGCCACCGCCGCCGCGGCGGACGCCAGCGCGAACGCGTAGGACTCCCGGTCGCGGATCTTGTGATAGGTCGAGCCCCGCCCGATCGTCGTGGCAGGCACCCGGATGCGCAGGAGCAGCTCCTGCGGTCGGAGGGTGGTCTCCAGGTCAGGGCGTTGCCCCGGCTCCCGGTAGAGGTCGGCCAGCGCGACCGTCCGGGCACCGTCGGGTCCGAGCACGTCGACCTGCGCGTCGAACGCCACCAGTGCCACCGGCCAGTCACCGGGGAAGGTCGCGATGCACGCGTCGCTCGTGCCCAGCACCGCGTGCGCGCGGTCGAGCCCGCCGATCGCCGCGCAGCCGCTGCCAGGCTCGCGCTTGTTGCACGCGAACGGCTCGCCGTGGCGGAAGTAGGTGCACCGCGTTCGCTGCAGCAGGTTGCCGCCGACCGTGGCCATCTCGCGCAGCTGCTGTGACGCAGCCTTGGCCAACGACTCCGCAAGGGCCGGATAGTCCCGCGCGACGACAGGGTCCTCGGCGACGTCGGCCATCCGTGCCCCGGCGCCGAAGACGAGCTCGTGCGGGCCGTTGCTGTCGATCTGTGACAGCTCGGGGAGGCGGTGCACGTCGACCACCGCAGGCGGCACCTCCACACCGAGCTTCATCAGGTCGTAGAGGGTGGTGCCGCCGGCGAGGAACTTGGCACCCGGCCCGGCGGCGGCGAGGGCATCGAGCGCGTCGGCAACGGTGTCCGGCGCCTCGTAGGTGAACGGCCGCACCTCAGCCCTCCGCCTCGTCGGCCACGGAGCGGACCGCGGCGACGATCGAGGTGTAGGCGCCGCAGCGGCAGAGGTTGCCGCTCATGTACTCGCGTACCGATGAGTCGTCCCGCGCGTGCCCTTCGGCGATGCACGCCAGCCCGGACATCACCTGCCCTGGGGTGCAGTAGCCGCACTGCAGGGCGTCGTGGTCGACGAAGGCCTGCTGCAACGGGTGCAGCTCGCCGTCCGGCCCGGCCACGCCCTCGATCGTCGTGACGGAGCATCCGTTCACCTGCACCGCGGGAGTCAGGCAGGACACGACCCGCCTGCCGTCGAGATGCACGGTGCACGCGCCGCACTGGCCGTGATCGCATCCCTTCTTGGTGCCGGTCAGCTCCAGCCGTTCGCGCAGCACGTCCAGCAGGGACTCACGGGTGTCGATCTCGACCTCGACATCGTGGTCGTTCACAACGAACGAGGCGCGCACCGTGGTGGCCGGCGGGCCGGTCCGGGTCGGAGTAGCCATGCTGGAGAAGGTAAACGAGCTCTCCCCGCTGCGCATTTTCCGTATTGCTGCCGACCGTCGCCGAATTGCGATCAGAAGTGAGGTGGCCCACACCTTACCGGGTCGAGCGCCTGGTCGAGCGCGGTGTGCTGATGCAGACGGGCTCCCAGAGTCCGCCATTCGCCGCGGCTGCGGAAGATTTACTGGGCCATTACGCGCGACCGCTACCGGACCGGCGGAGCGAATCGGACGAATTCGCGTCCCGGGCCGGAGCAACGGAGGTCGGCAACGAATCGCGACCGCACGGGCCTGATTTACCCGGGTCGAGCACTCCTGCGGCGAGCGACGAACACGAACTCGCGCCCGGGCCGGTCGGGTGCGTCGCGGACCTCGTCCACGACGTAGCCGTGCCGGATCAGGTCGGATTCGATCTCGGCGCGCTCGCGGAAGCGCAAGGTCGAGTCCGACGTCAGCACGGCGCCATCGGAGCCGAAGACCCACGTGGTGCGGAAGCTGACCAGCGGCAGGGTCGCGTCCGTCAGTTCTTCCCAGCATTCGACCCGGCCGACGCCGGCGATCTCGGTGGCCCGGTAGGTGTCCGCGCGATTCCACGTGCGCCACTGGCGTCGCGCCGGATCCCGGCTCTCGACGACGAGACGCCCACCGGGCCGAAGCGCCTGGTGCACGCCGCGGAGGGTCGCGTCCCAGCCGTGCGAGTCGATGATCGCCTGGGCGACGTTCCCGCTCATCGTGGCGAGATCGACCGCCATCCCGGGAAGGGCTGTCGCGTCCCCGTGGATCCAGGTGACCCGGTCCGCGCCGGGCCTGCTGCGGGCGTACGCGTGCGAGCCCGCCGCGGGGTCGACACCCGTCACCTCCACGCCACGGGACGCAAGGAGCAGCGCGAACGTGCCGGTGCCACAGCCCATGTCGAGCACGCTGCGTGCGCCGAACTCGTGCACGATCGCCGCGTACACGTCGAGGTCGCTGCGGTCGGGGTCGAGCGCGTCGTAGATCGCCACCAGGCGCGGGTGCTCGAAGATCGCGTCGACCATCGACCTCGCCCTCGCGCCGGCAGAAATTTCCGATGCCCTGCTCCGGCCGTGATCTTCACCCGGCTGCGCCGTGGCGGTCAAAGCGATTAGCGCGGGAAGAGCTCCGGGTTCATCGAGACGTAGTCCGCGACGCCCGACGCGGGGCGTCCGAGGATCTTCTCGACATCGGGCGTGGCGCGGTCGTAGCGATTGGACCGGTGCAGCCGGGCCATCGTGCTGATGTGGTCGAGAACGTGGTCGGGCAGCTTGGCGGCTGCGAGTTCCTC
>DASYES010000526.1:0-9677 GCA_036498885.1 Pseudonocardia sp. | reverse complement strand
GTGTGCTCGGCGAGGTCGAGTCGCCATTCGTAGCGGCCGGGTGGCAATGGCATCGGCGGAATGGAGATCGCCAGCACGGCGTCCAGCATGCTGCCCGCGGCGACCCCTGGTGGTCGGCCGGCCTCGATCTCGCCCGCATGGCCGATCGGCAGTGGATTGCCGTCCATTCCCGGCAGAGTGACCTGGTGGCCGTCGGGGTCCAGCAGCTTCAGCTCGAGGCGCAGCCGCTGGTTCGCGCGGTCCCACGGAATTTTGATCATCAGGGCCACGGCCTGCGGTGCCGTCGGAGAACTGGTGACCGACCAGCCCGCGCCGAGCATGTGCAGCTTCCCCGAATGGTCTGCCACAGCGGCGTCGCAGAGGATCAGTTTGATGTCGAGC
The DNA here is from genome assembly GCA_036498885.1 of Pseudonocardia sp. Classification (GTDB taxonomy): domain Bacteria; phylum Actinomycetota; class Actinomycetes; order Mycobacteriales; family Pseudonocardiaceae; genus Pseudonocardia. The sequence continues at coordinate 9,296 of DASYES010000526.1, read as the reverse complement.
GGTGACGCCATCAGTTGGCGCGCCCGATGGCGGCCAGGTTCTTTCCGGCGGGCAGGCCACCGAACGGCAGCTCCAGGTGCACGTTCTCGGAGTATGCGGGGGCCATGGCCGCGCTCGGGCTCGTCGATGTCGTGTACTCGGTGCGGCTTTCGATGAGCCGTGCCAGGTCTCCCCCCGCGTGCGCCGCCGCTGTCTTGTTGTTGTCGTCCATCTCGGGCCCCTCAGCCATGACCACCATCCTGTCTCGACGAACCGGCGATGTCAGCACCCGACGCGCGCAGCGATCACTGTGTGGGTCGACCGAAACCCGACGTCAGGCGCGCAACCGGGCGTTCGGGTGGTCGAGGGTCGGTGGCGGTACGTGATCGGCCGTTGCTGGTTGTTACGGGATCGGTCACGGGTGCGTCACGGGCGCGCAGTAGCCTGATCACGTGCGCCTCGGTGTGCTCGACGTCGGTTCCAACACCGTCCACCTCCTTGTGGTGGACGCTCACCGTGGCGGGCACCCGACGCCGATGATGTCGGACAAGGTCGAGCTACGGCTCGCCGAGCATCTCGACCCATCGGGGGCGCTGACCTTGGCCGGTGCGCAGGCGCTGGTCCGGGCCGTGCAGCGAGCACGTGCCACGGCGGCGGAGGCAGGGTGTGCCGACCTGCTCGCGTTCGCCACCTCCGCGCTGCGCGACGCCACGAACTCCGTGGCGGTGCTGGCCGAGGTGCGCGAGCGCACGGGGGTGGCGCTGGAGATCCTCCCGGGCCCCGATGAGGCCCGCTACACCTTCCTCGCGGTCCGCCGGTGGTACGGCTGGTCGGCCGGGCGGCTGCTCGTGCTCGACATCGGAGGCGGCTCGCTGGAGCTCGCGGCCGGGCTGGACGAGCTGCCCGCGGTCGCCGAGTCGCTGCCGCTGGGCGCCGGGCGGCTTACCCGCGAGTGGTTCCGCAGCGACCCACCGCCGCGTGCCGAGATCGACCGGCTGCGCGAGCACCTCGATGATCAGCTCGCGCCCGTGGCCAGCAGCCTGCGTGTCGCCGGAGCCCCCGATCTTGCGGTCGGCACGTCCAAGACGTTCCGTTCGCTGGCCCGGCTCACGGGCGCTGCGCCGGCGGGGGCAGGCTCGCGGGCGCGCCGGGTGCTCACACACGTGGGACTGCGCCAGCTGTCCGCGTTCATCACGCGGATGTCCTCAGGCGACCTCGCCGAACTCGACGGCGTGAGCCCCAGCCGGGCCCACCAGCTCGTCGCGGGCGCACTGGTCGCGGAGGCCACGATGCGGGCTCTGGAGGTGGTCCAGCTCGAGCTCTGCCCCTGGGCGTTACGCGAAGGGGTGATCCTCAGAAGGCTGGACACGCTCGATGGAATGGCCCAAACAGACCGCTCGGCGCAGGACGCCCTGAGTGGACTTGGATGCTTGACCTCGTACGAGGCACGGTGTACTGGATGAGTTCCGATACCGACCACCCGCGTCAGCGCACTGTCGCCGAGCTGCTTGCAGCCCACGGCGACTCCGGTGCGACCGGCCGTCGCCGTCGCCGGCGAGCAGCCGACGACGTGCCGGGTGCGGACGACGCGCCGCCGCCCGGTCATGTGACCGGGACGTTCGGACCGCAGTGGCAACCCACGGCGGAGCCCGACCGGTCCATGCTGCGCGAGCGCGTGCCGCCTGCCCAGTCGCCGCCGCTCCGGCAGCCGGAGCGGGAGCCACAGCCGTGGGAGTCGGACCAGGAGCCACGTGAGCGGCGGGCGCGGGAGGCGCCGCCGTGGGAGAGCTCGCGGGACGCGCCGTCCTGGGAGCCGCAGCCACGCGAGCCGTTGCCGCGGGAGTCCCGCACCCGGGAGCCGCAGCCGCGCGAACCGCAGCAGCCGCGGATGCGGGAGGCGCCGCCCTGGGAGTCGATCAAGCGCGACACACCGCCGTGGGAGGCTCGGCCGCGTGAGCCGCAGCCCTGGGAGGCGCAGCCCCCGGGGCCGCGGGCGCGGGTGCGCGAAGCGCAGCCGCGTGATCCGCTCGGTCTCGACCCTCTACCGGCGCGCGAACCCCGTCAGCAAGAAGCGGCTCCGTGGCAGCCGGGGTCGCGGGATCCGCTGTCGCGGGAGCTCCCGCCACGTGAGCCCCAGCGCGACAGCCGCCCGCGTGAGGGCGTGACATGGGAGCCACGGCAGCGTGACCCGCTGCCGCCGCCCCGTGTCGACCGCGACTCCGAGGCCCGCCAGGCCCCGCCGGTCGTCCGCGACCGGCCAGCACCGGTGGTGCGCGAACGTCCGACCGAGCTGATCGCGCCGGTCCGAGATGCGCGCTCTGGCGTGCTGGACGCTCCGGCCCCGGGCCGCGGGGCGCCCCGCCCGGGTGCCCGGCCGGAGTACGGAGCCGAGGGCGATTCCGGGCCGTCCACCGAGATCGGGATGGCCCCCCCGGGTGCGGAGGCGTGGCACCACGACCGCACGCTCGAGCGGCGCGGGGCCCCCGCCGACGACGGCGGCCCGCCCACCGAGGCAGCCGCGCCGCTGGACTTCGACCACCCGGCCGGCCTCGGTCGCACAGACCGCGACGACTTCGACGGTGACCCGGACTACCACGGCGAGCTGGACGACGACCTCGACCACGACGACCAGGACGGCGAGCCGGACGGTGCCGACGAGCGGGACGGCAGGCGGCAGCGCCTGCCCAAGCTGGCCGACTCCGCGGGCCAGGTGTGGGCCGCCGTGGTCGCCCAGTGGATCGTCGGTGCGATCGGTGGCGCCGCTCTCTGGGTCGGCTTCCGCTTCCTGTGGCGCGACCTCCCCGTGGTGGCGCTCGCCGCGGCGGTACTGGTCACCGCCGGTCTGGTCGTGATCGTGCGGGCGCTCCTGCGCAACAACGACATGCGCACCACCCTGTTCGCGGTTCTGGTGGGCCTGCTCCTGACCGTCTCGCCGGCGCTCCTCGTGCTCCTCGGGAGATGACGCCCGTGCGGTCCGAGGTCCGGCCTGCCGCGCCCGTTGCCCTCTCCACCGCCTCGGTCTACCCGGAGCGGGCGGCGGCGGCGTTCGAGCTGGCCGCGGAACTCGGGTACGACGGCGTCGAGCTGATGGTCTGGACCGACCCGGTGAGCCAGGACGTCGCAGCGATCGACCGTCTCGCCGAGCGCCACGGCGTGCCGGTGCTGGCCGTGCACTCGCCCTGCCTGGCCATCTCGCAACGCGTGTGGCACTCCGACCCGATCGTCCGCATCCGTCGCTCGGTTTCGGCCGCGGCCACCCTCGGGGCGCGCACCGTGGTCGTTCACCCGCCATTCCGCTGGCAGCGCCGGTACGCGGCGCAGTTCGCCGACGAGGTGGCACGCGCCGGGGAGCATGTCGGCGTCGCGCTCGCGGTGGAGAACATGTATCCGGTCATGCGTTCCGCTGTGCGCACGGTGCCCTACAGCCCGGGCTTCGACCCCACCGACGTCGGGTACGCGCACTACACGCTGGATCTGTCGCACACCGCGGCGGCGGGCTCCGACGCCCTGGCCATGCTGGAGCGGATGGGCAGCGCGCTCACCCACGTCCACCTGGCCGACGGCAGCGGGAGCGCCCGCGACGAGCATCTGGTGCCGGGACGCGGCACCCAGCCCTGCGCCGAGGTCTGCGAGCAGCTCACCGCGAGCGGGTTCGGTGGGGTGGTCGTCGTCGAGGTGAGCACGAGGCGTTGCCGCACTCGGCAGGACCGCACGGAGTTGCTGGCCGAGTCGTTGTTGTTCGCGCGGCTGCACCTGCAGCCCACCGCCGGGCCCACACGGGCGCAGAAGGCCGCGCACACCGGCTGGTAGACAACGTCACAGCGCAACTGCTGGGGTCCGGCGCCCTCGCGGTGATAGTTCTGGTAAGTGCATCTACGCGATCGACATCCTGCCCGCGGTGGCGGTGCGCGGTGACGGCCGGCGCCGACGTTCGCCCGCAGGCCATGCCGTTCAGTGCGGCCACCGCCCTCGAGTCCCTCGGCGACGGTCGGTACAAGGCGTCGCTCGGGCGGGACTGGTCCTTCGGCCCCAAGGCGCACGGTGGTTTTCTGCTCGCACTGCTCGTGAAGGCCGGGTTGGCACGGCTCGAGGCGGAGCCGCCCGGAGCGGCCCTCGACCCGCTGTCGGTGTCGGCGGACTTCCTGCGCGCCCCGGATCTCAGCCCCGTGGAGCTGGGCACCGAGGTGCTCAAGATGGGCCGCACCGCCTCGGTGGTGGCAGTCCGGATGATCCAGGACGGCAGGACGATGCTGGCCGCCACGCTGACCGCAGGCCGGCTTCCCAGCGACGAACCGCGCTGGGCCGACCTGCCCGACCTGCCGGCCGAACCGCCTGCGGACGCCACCGACCCGAGCGCCGGGCGTGCGTCGAGCTCTCTCCACCATGCGTGCGATCTGCGGCTCGACACCCCCACGCTCGCGTACCTCCGCGGCCAGACGGGCCGACCGTTGCTGCGCGGCTGGGCCCGTCCACATGGGGAGCCGACGGACGTCCTGTTCGCCCTCCTGGCCGGCGACATCCTGCCGCCGTCGGTGTTCAACCTGGGCGAGTCGGGCTGGGCGCCCACGGTGCAGCTCACCGCCCTCCTGCGGGCCCATCCAGCCCCGGGGTGGCTGCGTATCGAGGGACGGTCGAGCGCCGTTGTCGGCCCCTGGTTCGACGAGGACGTCACAGTGATCGACTCGGCAGGCCGGCTCGTCTGCCAGGCGAGGCAGCTGGCTCTCGCTCCGCTCGCGCGCTGACCGGGAGCGGCCGAGGAGGGCGCGCGCGCGGCGCGGGCTACCGTCACGGGCATGACACGGATCGCGGTGCTCGGAGCGGGGAAGATCGGAGAAGCGCTGCTGGCGGGCCTGCTCGCCGCCGGCCACGGCGCCGACCAACTCGTGTTCACCGAGCGACACCCGGAGCGGGCCGAGGAGCTCACCGCGCGTCTCGGAGTGGCCGCCGCCGACGTGGCCGCCGCCGCCGAGATCGCCGACATCATCGTCGTGGCCGTCAAGCCCCAGGACATTGCGCCCGTCCTCGCCGAGCTGAGACCGGCTCTGCGACCCGGAACGCTGGTGGTCTCGCTGTGCGCGGGCCTGCCGACGGCGCTCTTCGAAGGGGCGCTGCCGGCAGGCACCCCTGTCGTCCGGGTCATGCCGAACACGCCGATGCTGGTGGGCGAGGCGATGAGCGCCATCTCCCCGGGGAGCCACGCAGCCGACCGCCACCTCGCCACGGTGGAGAAGCTGCTCACGTCCGTGGGCCGGGTCGTTCGCGTGCCGGAGTCGCAGCAGGATGCCGTCACGGCGCTGTCCGGCTCCGGGCCGGCGTACTTCTTCTTCCTCGTCGAGGCGATGATCGACGCCGGGATCCTGCTCGGCATCCCCAGGGCGGTGGCAGCCGACCTGATCATCCAGTCGGCGTTCGGGGCCGCCCGCATGCTGCGCGAGTCGGACGACCACCCGGTGATCCTCCGCGAGGCCGTCACCTCCCCGGCGGGCACGACGATCGCGGCCATCCGGGAGCTCGAGCGGCACGGGGTGCGGGCGGCGCTCATCGCGGCGATCGAGGCGGCCCGCGATCGGTCGGTCGAGCTGGGCAGGGCGGCGGAGCAAGGCTGATCATCCCTCCGAGGGGCTGCGGCCGGGCGATGCTGACCCTTCGGACGGGCACAAGGCCCGATCGGCCTAGTGAGGTCACCCTGACGCGGGGCTGAATTCCGCCCTGGAGTGCCCTGGGGGTGTCGAAGCCGTCACAAGGGCACCGCTAAGCTCACGGGGAACATCTGGAGCCGTACCCGGCCGCAGCCGGGGACGTCCGGTGCGACCACGAAAGCGGTGATCGGATGCCGTCCGAGCCCCCTGAGATCCACCTCGCGCAGGTGCAATTCCTGACGGTGGCCGAGGTCGCGGCGATGATGCGGGTCTCGAAGATGACGGTGTACCGCCTGGTGCACGGTGGGGACCTGCCTGCCGCACGTGTCGGCCGCTCGTTCCGGGTGCCCAAGCGCGCCGTCGAGGAGTACCTCCGCACCGCGTACTTCGACGCGGGTTGAGGACGCAGTAGAGCTGACGTACGACTGGCGGGCGCGAAGCGGTGTCAACTGCCCGGTAGAGTGGGCGCCCGGTCATCGCCCGGCCAGACGCGCGCCCGTCGCGCGGTAGCCGTCCGGGCACACCGCACATTTCAGTGGCCCCCTTGGGCCGCGCCACGACCAGGAAGGGTCGCCACGCATGGGTTCAGTCATCAAGAAGCGCCGCAAGCGGATGTCGAAGAAGAAGCACCGCAAGCTCCTGCGCAAGACCCGCGTGCAGCGTCGCAAGCTCGGCAAGTGATGGCAGCGGCCGGCGCACGTGTCGCCGGCCGCGCCGCGGTTCACCCGCAGGTGGTGCGATTGTCGCCCGCACCGGTGTGCCCGCTCACCTCGTGCCCGTTGGAGCCCCCGGAGGTCTAGCATCGGTCACTCGATGCATCCGATCGCAAGCCTGGGGTAGAGCCGATGACGCCGTCCGTCGTGCTCGTCACCGGGGTCAGCCGTTTTCTGGGTGGTCACCTTGCCGCCCGTCTCGCGGCCAACCCCGCTATCGAGCGGGTTCTTGCCGTCGATACCGTGCCACCCCCGCGAGATCTGCTGCGCCGGATGGGGCGTGCCGAATTCGTGCGCGCCGACATCCGCAACCCTCTGATCTCGAAGGTCATCTCCCAAGCCTCGGTCGACACCGTCGTCCACGCATCGCTCTCGGCCAACCCCGGCTCGTCCGGCGGCCGTACGACGATGAAGGAGATGAACGTCATCGGCACGATGCAGCTACTTGCTGCGTGCCAGAAGGCACCCACGGTGCAGCGGATGGTGCTCAAGTCCACCACCGCCGTGTACGGCTCGAGCCCGCGCGACCCCGCGATCTTCGACGAGTCGATGACCCCGAAGGATCTCCCGTCGGGCGGCTATGCGAAGGACGCCGCGGAGATCGAGGGCTACCTGCGTGGGTTCGCGCGCCGCCGTCCTGACGTCTCGGTCACGGTCCTGCGGTTCACCAACTTCATCGGGCCCCGCATCGACACCGTGTTCACCCGCTACTTCTCGCTGCCCGCCGTACCCACCGTTCTCGGCTACGACGCACGGGTACAGCTGCTCCACGAGGAGGACGCTCTCGCTGTGCTGGAGCGAGCGGCCAGCGAGGACATCCCCGGCGTCTTCAATGTGGCCGCCGACGGTGTGCTGCTGCTGTCGCAGGCCATCCGCCGGGCAGGCCGCATCCCCGTCCCCGTCCCGAGCCCCGCGGTCGGGCCGGTCAGCCGTGTCTTCCGCAGCGCGCGGCTGGTCGACTTCTCACCGGAGCAGATGCGGCTGCTGAACTTCGGCCGCGTGGTCGACAGCAGCCGGCTCAAGCGCCAGTTCGGTTTCAGCCCGCGCTGGACCACGGGCCAGGCCTTCGACGATTACGTGCGTGGCCGTGCGCTCCGCCCTGTGCTGGGACCGAAGCAGGTCGAGTCGCTCGAGCGACGGGTACTCGCCGCCGCGAGGACTTTGCGATGACAGAGGGCGGACGATGAGCGAGTCAGTGTCACAGTGCCTGCGCGTGGCGCCGACCGAGCGTAGCGAGGGTGTGCGATGAGCGAGCTTGTGAGCGAATCAGTGTCACAGTGCCTGCGCGTAGCGCCGACCGAGCGTAGCGAGGGTGTGCGATGAGCGAGCTTGTGAGCGAATCAGTGTCACAGCGCCTTCGCGCAGCGCCGACCGAGCGCAGCGAGGGCGTGCGATGAGCGAGGACATGGCGATGACCCAGCGCCGCAGGGCCGTTCGGCGTGAGGGATTTGCGCCGCCGGGTACTCGCGCCGCGACACCTGCAGGGGAGGGAGCAGTGTCCGAGGCCCGCATCATCCCGCTGCATGCCACCGACGACGAGGTCCTTCCGCGGTGGCGCCCCAGAGAAGCGAACGGCCGCTCCGGCACCGTCGCCGCGGATGACGAGGCGGATCTCGGCCTGCCACCCGAGCCGGACGCCGAGCCTGAACCCGCGGCCTGGGAGGAGGCGCTCGGCGACACGCTCGCGTTCCTCCGGCGCAGGCTGTCCGGTGACTATGCGGTCGACGACTTCGGCTTCGACGCCGACCTCACCGACAACCTGTTGCTTCCGGCCTTGCGGCCGCTGTACCAGAAGTGGTTCCGCGTGGAGACGATCGGCATGCGGAACGTGCCGGACATCGGTGGCGCGCTGGTGGTGGCCAACCACTCGGGCACGCTGCCGCTCGACGCGCTGATGACGGCGGTGGCCCTGCACGACGACCACCCCGCCCGCCGCCACCTGCGGATGCTCGGCGCGGACCTGATGTTCCGGCTTCCTGTGGCCGGATCGCTCGCCCGCAAGCAAGGCAGCACCCTGGCGTGCTCGCCGGACGCGGAGCGGCTGATGTCCTCTGGCGAGCTCGTCGGCGTGTGGCCGGAGGGGTTCAAGGGCATCGGCAAGCCGTTCCGGGACAGGTACAAGCTGCAGCGGTTCGGACGAGGCGGCTTCGTGTCGGCCGCGCTCCGCACCGGCGTGCCGATCGTGCCGTGCTCGATCGTCGGCGCCGAGGAGATCTACCCCAAGATCGGTGACCTCAAGCCGCTGGCCCGGTTGTTCGGTGCTCCGTACTTCCCGGTGACGCCGCTCTTCCCGTTGCTCGGCCCGCTCGGCCTGGTCCCGCTCCCGTCGAAGTGGTACATCGAGTTCGGCGAGCCGATCCAGACCGACACGATCGGGCCCACGGAGGCCGACGATCCGATGACGGTGTTCAACCTGACCGACCAGGTGCGCGAGACCATCCAGCACACCCTGTACCGGCTACTGAGCCAGCGCCGCAACGCCTTCCTCGGCTAGCGCTCCTAAGGATCAGCGTTTGCGGGCCGCGAGACCCGCCGCCACCGCCCCGGCGATGGCACCGACACCGATCACTGACGGCACACCGATGCGCGCCGCCTTGCGGCCCGTTCGGAAGTCGCGGATCTGCCAGCCACGTTCCTTCGCGACGTCCCGCAGCTCCGAGTCGGGGTTGACGGCGACGGCGGTGCCGACGGCCGAGAGCATCGGCACGTCGTTGACCGAGTCGGAGTAGGCCGTGCAGCGGCGCAGGTCGAGACCTTCCGTGACGGCGAGCGCGCGTACCGCGTGCGCCTTCGCCGGGCCGTGCAGGATCTCGCCGACCAGACGTCCGGTGTAGGTCCCGTCGACGCTCTCGGCCACCGTGCCGAGAGCACCGGTGAGCCCGAGCCTGCGCGCGATGATCAACGCGAGCTCGACGGGCGTGGCCGTGACGAGCCAGACTCGCTGGCCGGCGTCGAGGTGCATCTG
>DASYES010000525.1:0-1768 GCA_036498885.1 Pseudonocardia sp. | reverse complement strand
GCCGAGGGCGAACGACCCCGTGCAGATCGATGTCACGCGCCGTGCGCCCGTGGCGAGCTGCCGGATCGCGACCGGCAACCCGGCCGGCGGCCCGACCTCCACCAAGACCTCCCCACCCGGCACCACGAGCGTGTCGACGGGGCCGACCGAGCGCGCCCGGCTGGTGACTCCGAGCCGCAGCCCGCCGGACGTGGTGACGTCCGTGCCGTCCGGCGAGCACACGGTGACGTCGTAGGGCGCTCCCATCGACCGGGCCACGTCGAACACCTCGAGCGGTCCGGTGACGTCGAGCAGCCGCACCCCGTCGAAGACCAGGACGACCACAGCTCGTCGCCGGTCCGCTCGGGGCATGGGCATGGCGAAAAGCCTATGTGGAGATCGCTGACCCCCCGGCCGGCCGTGGCCGGATCCGAGGCATTCCTGGCCGTCGCTGCGTCCGGATCTGCGCCGATCATGTCCGATCAAAGCGCCCTCCCGCTCCGCGAGGCGTGCAACGATTCTCTGCGGAGGTAATGCAGAAACGGGAATGGGGCGCATGTGAAGCTTCAGCACCAACTGGGCGGGCTGGAAGGTCTCGACGGTCCGCTGGACTTCGAGAAGCGAGTTTTCGTCCAGGAATGGGAGAAGCGGATATTCGGCATCCATACTGCGCTGATGGGGTTGTCCCGCTCGCTGCGCGACGCCCTGCCCGAATACGACATCGACGCTGTTCCGACGGCGTTCGCCGGCACCTGGACCTGGGCGGATCTGCGCAGCGGCGCCGAGGCGATGAACCCGTTCGCGTATTTCCAGTACCGCTACTACGAGAAGTGGCTGGGCGGAGTCACCGCCTACCTGCTCGACGAGGGATATCTCACCCGGGAGGAGCTCGATGCCGCGGCGAAGCGCTTCCGGGAGGATCCCGGCGCGCCGCTGCCGTCCGGCCAGAACCCCGCCGTCGACGACCAGGTCGTGCGGTACCTGCGCGAGGGCGACTCGCCGCGGCGCGGTCCGGCGGACCCGGCCTTCGCCGTAGGAGCTCGCGTGAGCGTCCGCAACCCGCCCGCGGTCGCCCACACCCGGTTGCCGGGATACCTGCGCGGGTGCAGCGGCACCGTCGAGCGAGTCTTCGAGGGCAGCTACCGCTACTTCCGGTCCACCGGCCCCGACGGCCTCGGCGAGCCGATGGCGGTCTACATCGTCCGCTTCGATCCCGCCCAGGTGTGGGGCACCGCCGCGGAACCCACCGGGGGCCGGCTGTATGCCGAGCTCTACGAGACCTACCTCGCCACCGCCGACCAGGAAGGACAGCAGTGACCGCGCAGTTCGCCTACCCGAGTGACCGCGAGGAGGCCAGCGCCGCGCAGGTGCGTGCGCTGGAGGCGCTCCTGATCGAGAAGGGCGTCATCACCGGCGGCACTGTCGACAAGGTGCTCGGCTACTTCGAGTCGGAGATGACCCCGCTCAACGGCCGGAAGATCGTTGCCCGGGCCTGGACGGACCCGGAGTTCGCCCGCAGGCTCGCTGCCGACACCCCCGCCGCCGTCGCTGAGCTCGACCTGCCCGACGGCATGGCGGGCGCCGAGGGTGAGCACATCGCAGCCGTGGTCAACGAGCCGGGGATCCACAACCTCGTGATCTGCACGCTGTGCTCCTGCTTTCCCTGGCCGGTGCTCGGCTTGCCGCCGTACTGGTACAAGGACCCGGTCTTCCGGGCGCGCGCAGCCCGCGAACCGCGCAAGGTCCTGAAGGAGCTGGGAGTGGCTCTGGAGGACGACACCGAGGTGCG
>DASYES010000524.1:0-8071 GCA_036498885.1 Pseudonocardia sp. | reverse complement strand
GTGCGGGTTGTTGACGTCGAGTTGCCCTGCACCCCCTTAGCGTGCCCAACGATCGATGCAGATGCAAGAGTCGCCTGCACGTGCACCTGTACGAACCGCGAGACGGAGACTCAACCTCTCCAGCCCTGTCGGGACAGCGCTATCCCCAACGACAGCGCTCTGACCAGCCGAAACTGTTGCAGGCTGGCGGAGATTCGGACATCTCAGCAGCGATGAGGCGCAATCAGGCCTGTCAACCCGTGCAAATGCACGTGCAGGTGCAACTGATAAGGTCCGTGCAGAACGAGCGCCACCAACTCAGCACGAGCGAGGATGATGACGTGCCCGACACGAATCACGAGGGCGGTTCAGCAGCACTGCTTCGGGGCGCCGTCTGGCGCAAGAGCAGCAGGAGCGGCGCAATGGGCAACTGCGTCGAAGTCGCTGCGCTCGACACGGGCGAGTTTGCGGTCCGCAACTCGCGACACCCCAGCGGTCCCGCACTCGTCTTCACGCAGGCCGAATGGCTCGCATTCCTGGGCGGGGTCGAGCACGGCGAGTTCCGTCCCGCGTGATCACCTTCTGAGCTGGGCGTTCCCGCCACTCAGAGGTCGGTCAGCACCTTCGTCAGCAATTGGCGCGATTCGTCGGGAGTGAGCGCGTCGACCGTCAGGCGGTCGACCGCCCTTCCGTACATTTCGATCTCGTCCTGGCGGTCGAGATAGAGCGCGCCGCTGAGATGCTCGACGTACACCACATCGGGCAGTTCCGCCTCGGTGAACCTCAGCACCGTGAACGATCCTTCGGCGCCGTATCCGCTCAACTGCCACGGCACGATCTGAATGGTGATGTTCGGCAGCTTCGAGAGCTGGACGAGCCGATCGAGTTGTTCCCGCATCACCATTCGGCCCCCGATCGGCCGATGGAGAACGGACTCGTCCAGCATCACCCACAGCTTCGGCGGATGCGTGCCGCCGAGAATCTTCTGCCGCCGCATACGCAGCGCGATCCGCCGCTCGCCTTCTTCCGACGCGGAGCCGACGCGCCCGCGGGTGGCGATCGCCCGTGCGTACGCCTCGGTCTGCAGCAGGCCGGGCACGAACTGCAGCTCGTAGCTCTGGATCCGAGACGCGGACTCCTCCAGACCCACGAAGTCGTGGAACCAGCCGGGCATCACATCGCTGTAGCGGCGCCACCAGCCCGGCTCGTTCGCCTGGCCGACCATTTCGAGAAACGACTCGCGCTCCGCGGCGTCGGCAATTCCGTACAGGGTGAGCAGATCGGCGATGTCCCTGGTCTTGAGCGCCACCCGGCCGAGCTCGATACGCGACACCTTCGATTCCGACGAGCGGATGGCGTACCCGGCGTCGGCTCGCGAGATATCGGCAGCCTCCCGCAACCGCCGCAGCTGGGCGCCGAGCACGATTCGCCTGGCAGTGGCTCCCTTGGCGGACTCGCCACCCGGAGAAATCGACGTCACGGCTGTGGTGACACCCCGCCGCACGCAGGCCGCCCGCCGCGGTGGCCGGCGAGCCGGCGGATCTGTGGCGCCACGTACTTGACAGGCAGTTTATCGACGGGCGTCTGCGATGCGTCCGACGTCACGATCATCACCGTACCGGAGGGATTCATCGACGATCAATGCGAGTGCGGTGCCCGCCGTACCGTGCAGAGCCCGCGGGTGGAAATACCATGGGTATCCGTGCCGATCTCACTGCGGCCGCCGGCGCCGTGACAGGGCGCTGAGAGCAACGCGACAGTGCGCGCTCCCAGCGTCGCCGTCGCAAACACCGCATCGAACCGGGGAGCATCGATGACCGAGACAACCGCCGCCGTCCCCACGCCCACCGAATCGACCACCGAGGCCTTCGTCGAGCGTCTGTTCGGCGCCGTGCTCGGCGCCCAGCTCGTCCAGGCCGCGTACCTGGGTGACCGGCTCGGCTTCTACCGGGCGCTCGCCGAGGGGGCGCTCACCCCGCCCGAACTGGCCGCCCGCACCGGAACAGCGAAGCGGTACGCGCAGGAGTGGCTGGAGCACCAGGCCGTCGCCGGCGTCCTCACCGTCGACGACGCCACCGCCGCGCCCGATGAACGGCGCTTCCGGCTGCCGAGCGGCCACGCCGAGGTGCTCACCGACGTACTCAGCCCGAACCATGTGCTGCCGCTGGCCCGGATGGTGGCCGGCATGGGACAACACATGGACGCGCTGGTCAACGCGTACCGGTCCGGTGGCGGGGTGTCGTGGTCCCAGTTCGGCACCGACGCCCGCGAGGCGCAGGCCGCCGCGAACCGGCCGCTGTTCCTCGGGGCGCTCCCCCGCGAGTACTTCCCGTCGGTGCCCGCCATCCGGGACGTACTGGAACGGGGCGGCCGGATCGCCGACGTCGGCTGCGGGTTCGGCTGGTCGGCCATCGGCCTCGCGCTCGCTCATCCCGGTGTGACCATCGACGGCTACGACGTGGACGAACCCTCGATCGACGCAGCCCGGCGCAACGCGCTCGAAGCCGGGGTGGCGGACCGCGTGCGGTTCCACTGCGCCGACGCCGCTACCGCGGACGGACGCTACGACCTCGTGACCGCGTTCGAGTGCATCCACGACATGCCCGCGCCGGTCGGCGTGCTCGACACGATGCGGCGCATCGCCGAGCCTGACGGGATCGTGCTGGTGGTGGACGAGCGGGTGGCCGAGACGTTCCACGCACCGGGCGACGAGACAGAACAGCTCATGTACGGCTGGAGCATCACGTGCTGCCTGCCGGACGGGCTGGCGCACACGCCATCGGTGGGCACCGGCACCGTGATGCGTCCGGACACCTTGCGTCGGTACGCCCAGGAGGCCGGGTACGCCGATATCGAGATCCTTCCGATCGACGACGCCTTCTTCCGCTTCTACCGCCTCACGTGAGTCGGGATCCGATGGTCAGCCGGCCGCGGCAGCCTTGCGGCGCCGCCGGACGGCCACCGGGGTCACCGCCGGCGCCTCCGGAGTGACCAGACCGGCGAGGAACTGGCCCGTGTAGCTCGTGGGGTCGGCCGCGACCTGCTCCGGCGTGCCCTGCGCCACCACCGTGCCGCCGCCCGAGCCGCCCTCCGGCCCCATGTCGATGACCCAGTCGGAGGTCTTGATCACGTCGAGGTTGTGCTCGATCACGATCACCGAGTTGCCCTTGTCGACCAGACCGTTGATCACCTGGAGCAGTTTGCGGATGTCCTCGAAGTGCAGGCCCGTGGTGGGCTCGTCGAGGATGTAGACGGTGCGGCCGTTGGAACGCTTCTGCAGCTCCGACGCGAGCTTGACGCGCTGTGCCTCGCCGCCCGAGAGCGTGGGCGCCGGCTGGCCCAGCCGGACGTAGCCCAGCCCGACGTCGACCAGCGTGCGCAGGTAGCGTGCGATCGAGTTGATCGGCGCGAAGAACTCGGCCGCCTCCTCGATCGGCATGTCCAGCACCTCGGCGACGGTCTTGCCCTTGTAGTGCACCTCGAGCGTCTCGCGGTTGTACCGGGCGCCCTTGCAGACCTCGCACGGCACATACACGTCGGGCAGGAAGTTCATCTCGATCTTGATCGTGCCGTCGCCGGAGCACGCCTCGCAGCGGCCGCCCTTGACGTTGAAGGAGAACCGGCCGGGCTGGTAGCCACGCACCTTGGCCTCGGTGGTGGCCGCGAACAGCTTGCGGATCTGGTCCCAGACGCCCGTGTAGGTGGCCGGGTTGGACCGCGGGGTGCGCCCGATCGGCGACTGGTCGACCCGCACCAGCTTGTCGAGCTCGTCGAGACCTGTGATCCGGGTGTGGCGGCCGGGGACCTGCCGGGCCTTGTTGAGCTTGTTGGCCAGCACGGTGGCGAGGATGTCGTTGATGAGCGTGGACTTGCCGGACCCCGACACCCCGGTGACCGACACGAGGCAGCCGAGCGGAATGTCGACGTCGATGCCGCGCAGGTTGTGCTCGCGCGCACCGACCACCGTGAGCCGGCGCTTCTTGTTGATCGGCCGGCGGATGTCGGGCACCGGGATCGAGCGACGGCCCGACAGGTACGCCCCGGTGAGCGAGGTGTCGTGGGACTCCAGCCCCGGAACCGGCCCGCTGTAGACGATCTCACCGCCGTGCTCACCCGCGCCCGGGCCGATGTCGACGGCCCAGTCGGAGGCGCGGATGGTGTCCTCGTCGTGCTCGACGACGATCAGGGTGTTGCCCAGGTCGCGCAGCCGGACCAGCGTCTGGATCAGGCGCCGGTTGTCGCGCTGGTGCAGGCCGATGGACGGCTCGTCGAGCACGTACAGGACGCCCACCAGCCCGGAGCCGATCTGCGTGGCCAACCGGATGCGCTGGGCCTCTCCTCCGGAGAGCGAGCCGGCGGCGCGGTCGAGCGACAGATAGTGGAGCCCCACATCGAGCAGGAAGCCCAGCCGCGCCTGCACCTCCTTGAGGATGCGGCCGGCGATCATGGCCTGCCGGGCGTCGAGCACCATCCCGTCGAGGAACGCGGAGCACTCCGCCACCGACATCGCCGACACCTCGGCGATCGAGCGTTCGCCCTGGTCGCGGTGGGAGAGAGTGACGGCGAGGACCTCCGGCTTGAGCCGCGCCCCCTGGCAGGCGGGACACGGCACGTCGCGCATGTAGCCCTCGTAGCGCTCCCGCTGCGACTCGGACTCCGTCTGGTCGAGGCGCCGCTCGAGGAACGGGATGACGCCCTCGTAGCTGGCGTAGTAGGAACGCTCCCGGCCATAGCGGTTGCGGTAGCGGACGTGCACCTGGTCGGTGCTGCCGTGAAGGATCGCCTTCTGGGCGGCCACGGGCAGCTTGTGCCACGGCGTGTCCATCCTGAACCCGATCGCCTTGGCCAGCCCGTCCAGCAGGCGCCCGAAGTACTCCGCGGACTGCCCGCCGGCCCACGGAGCGATCGCGCCGTCGGCGAGGCTCGCCTCGTGGTCGGGCACGACGAGCTCCGGATCGACCTCCTTCTTGATCCCGATGCCGTGGCACTCGGGGCACGCGCCGTAGGGCGAGTTGAAGGAGAACGTGCGGGGCTCGAGGTCGTCGAGGCTCAGAGGGTGGCCGTTGGGGCAGGCCATCCGCTCGGAGAAACGGCGCTCGCGGTGAGGGTCGTCGTCGGGGAGATCGACGAAGTCGAGCACGACGAGACCGTCGGCCAGCCGCAGCGCCGTCTCCACCGAGTCGGTGAGCCGCTGCTTGGCCGACTCCTTGACGGTGAGCCGATCGACCACCACCGAGATGTCGTGCTTCTCCTGCTTCTTGAGCGTGGGAGGGTCGGTGAGCGTGTGCACCGTGCCGTCGACCATCACGCGGGAGTAGCCCTGGGTCTGCAGCGTGGAGAACAGGTCGACGAACTCGCCCTTGCGGGTGCGCACGACCGGCGCCAGCACCTGGAACCGGCTGCCCTCCTCCATCGCCAGCACCTGGTCGACGATCTGCTGCGGTGTCTGCTTCTCGATGACGTGGCCGCAGACCGGGCAGTGCGGAACGCCCGCCCGCGCGTAGAGCAGGCGCAGGTAGTCGTAGACCTCGGTGATGGTGCCGACCGTGGACCGCGGGTTGCGGTTGGTGGACTTCTGGTCGATCGACACCGCGGGCGAGAGACCCTCGATGAAGTCGACGTCCGGCTTGTCCATCTGGCCGAGGAACTGCCGCGCGTACGCCGACAGCGACTCCACGTACCGGCGCTGGCCCTCGGCGAAGATCGTGTCGAACGCCAGGCTCGACTTGCCCGACCCGGACAGCCCGGTGAAGACGACAAGGCTGTCGCGCGGCAGGTCGAGATCGACACCGCGTAGGTTGTGCTCACGGGCCCCGCGCACGACGAGACGGGGAGCGTCGACACGGCGCACGGCGTCGGCGGAACGCCCATCGAAGGTGCGGTCGGCCACGGTGGGGAGCCTCCTGTGAATCCGAACGGCGGACGGGTCTGGCAACGAGCAAGGTCTGGCACGAGCTGGGCCTGACACGAGCAGGACTCGACACGGCCGGGGCATGACATCGTGCCCTCATCCATGCTAAGCGCGGCCGCCGACAGTTCTGTTCCGGCAGCTAGCTCGCCCGGCGGGCGGCGGGCCGGGCGAGCCGAACCGCCGCAACGAGGGTCGCACAGACGTTCGAACAGCCGTGCGGCGGGGGTCGAGGACCGCCTCCGGTATCGCGTCGCCGAGCGCGAACGGCACGGGCCGGGCCTGGCCTGCGAGCCGCGCGACGGCGGTTACGCTCGACCAGGTGGGAGAGTCCAACGTGTGGTCCACCGCTCGTCTGCCCACCGGGGACGGCCGGGACGCCGGCGTCACGGTCAACGGGTTGGAGCTGAGCTGCGAGATACCCGCCGACCTCGGGCCGGAGCCCGCGGGCGCCACCCCGTTCGGCCTGCTCGCGGGTTCGCTGTCGGCCTGCACGGCGATGTCGGTCCGCACGTTCCTGCAGCTCTGGCACATCGAGCCCGGCGAGGTGACGGTGCACGTCGGGTTCCGTACGGGGTCGCCTCCGATGATGGAGCGCCGGGTCACCGTCGAGGCCGAGGTCAGCCCTGACCTGCGCGAGCAGCTCGCCGCGGTGGTCGACCACACCCCGGTCACGGTCCTGCTGCGCGACGCACTGACAATCCGCACGGAGCTCACCACCGGCGCTTCGTGACCCGGTGGGCCACCGGGCACCCGTCGTCAGAGAAGGACGATGCCGGTGACGAGGGCCAGCGCCACCATCGACCAGCCGACCACCGGCACCGAGACGACGGGGGCCACGCGGGCCGGGAGCGGGGAACGGCGCAGGACGGTCGCCCGATGCCTGCCGACCGCCACCGTGACCAGCGCGATGAGCATCGCCATTGTGACGGGCACCAGCGCCACGGTGGGTTCCGCCGCACCGATCTCGCGCACCGCGAGCAGCGCCCCGTTGGCCAGCACGCCGAGCGCCGTGCGGTTCCAGGCGAGCCTCGTCCGCTCGGGCTGGAGCCCGGGGGCTCCCGGGGGCGGACCGGGACGCAAGGGCCTCATCCGTCGACCCCTTTGACGATCACCAACGCCAGTCCCAACAGCGCCAACACGACGAGACCGACGGCGAGCACCCACGGGGCCCGCTGCCGTGGGAGTGCACCGTCGCGTCGCATCGCGTACTCGACCCGCTGCCAGCGCAGCACACCGTTCGCGGCGCACATCACCGCGAGGACGACCAGGAGCCCGCCTGTGATGGTGCGCACCCCCGGCAGCGGGAAGGCGGGCACGAGCTGCACCACCGCGATCCCCGCCGCCAACAACGACAGCGACGAACGGATCCACGCGAGGAAGGTGCGCTCGTTGGCGAGGGTGAACCGGTAGTCCGGTTCGTGCTCGCCGGCACCGTCCCCCGAGTCGTTGTTCTCGGAGGAACCGGCGCCCTCGGAATCGGCACGGCCCGACGCGGCACTGTCCACGTAGACAGCATCGTCCTCGGGAGCGGCCCTGTCTTGCAGGACGGCTCCCTCGTCGGAGTCGACCCGACGGCACTCGTCTGATCGCGACGACCATGGCGTTTCTGCGGCTCAGGCCACGCCGAGGAGACGGTGCGCGGTGTCGGGATCGCGCCGGAAGTCGGCAGTCGGCACGCGGTGCACGAGCGTGCCCTTCTCCATCACGGCGATCTCGTCCGCCACGCTGAAGGCCAGGTGCAGATCCTGCTCCACCAGCACGACGGTCACACCCTCGGCGCGCATGGTGGTGACCACACCGGCGAGCTGGTCGACGATGGCCGGGGCGAGCCCGTCGGACGGCTCGTCGAGCAGCACCAGCCGCGGGTTGGTGAGCAGGGCCCGGGCCACGGCGAGCATCTGCTGTTCGCCGCCGGAGAGCTGCCCGGCGTAGTGGCGGCGGCGCTCGGCGAGCCGGGGCAGCAGGTCGAGCACGGCGTCGAGGGTCCATGTGCCGGGACGCGACCGCGAACGCGCCAGCGCGAGGTGCTCGGCCACCGTGAGCGTCGCCCACACCCGACGCCCCTGCGGCACCAGCGCCACCCCGGCCCGGGCGACCAGGTCGGGCCGCTGCCCGGCCAGCTCGACCCCGCCGAGGCACACCGATCCCGCAGTCACCGGGACGAGCCCGGCCAGCGTCATG
>DASYES010000523.1:0-4519 GCA_036498885.1 Pseudonocardia sp. | reverse complement strand
GCCGTCACGGTGTACGACCCCGACGCTCCCACCGCCTCCGGTTTCTGGCATTGGGCGGTGCTCGACATCCCCGCGTCGGTCACCTCGCTCCCGAGCGGCGCAGGCGACGACGAGGGCTCAGGCCTGCCTGAAGGGGCCATCCAGCTGGCGAACGACGCCGGTGCGAAGCGCTTCATCGGCGCGGCTCCGCCGCCCGGACACGGCCCGCACCACTACTACGTCGCCGTGCACGCCGTGGACGTCGACAGCCTGGGCGTCCCGGAGGGCGCCACTCCCGCGTTCCTCGGCTTCAACCTGTTCAGCCACACGCTCGCCCGGGCCGTGATCGTCGGGACCCACGAGAACAAGGGCTGAGGTGGGCGAGCTCTTCAGCCACCCCGTCTCGGTCCGCTACCTGGAGGTCGACGCCCAGGGCGTGGTCTTCAACTCGTGGTACCTCGCGTACTTCGACGACGCGATGACCGCGTTCCTCAAGGCGCGCGGCCTCCCCTACCGCACGATGGTGGAGGCCGGCTACGACGTGCAGCTCGTGCGCTCGGAGATCGACTGGCGCTCCGGCGTGCGCTGGGAGGACGAGATCGAGGTCGTCGTGGCCACCGCGCGCATCGGGCGCACCAGCTTCGCCCTGGACTTCGAGGTGCGCCGGGACGGCAGCGAGGTCACCTGCACGGGCCGCACCGTCTACGTCGTGATCGCCGCGGACGGCTCCGGGAAGCGGGAGATCCCGGCACTGATCGCCGACGCGCTGGGTGAGCCCGCACCCTTGCGGGTCTGACGTGCGTCAGGGCAGCTCGTAGTCGAACGTGTAGGTGTGCTCCCCTTCGGGAGTCTTGACGATCGAGAGCTCGCCGCGCAGACCCGTGAGGTCGCCGGTGGCGGAGTCGGGCACCACGTCCACGCGGAAGTCTCCGCCGCCGGCGCTCCCGGCTGCCGAGTGACGGAACACGAAGGTGCCCTTGCGCCCGTCGATCTCGCCGCGCACCCGCTCGATGCCGACGTAGGCCGCCGAGCCCTCCTGCGCGAGCGCCTGCAGCAGCTCTGCATCGCTCGTGCCCGAGATGCCACCCTCGAACGTCTTCGAGTTGCTCACCCGCACCAGCTTCGCGCCCTCGGCGTCGTCGATGACCTCCTCGTCCCAGCGCGTGAGGCCGAACCGTCCTGTCGTGCTCGTCATGCCGTGATCATGCCCACGGTGCTCGCCCAGCGCTTGGACGAACGCGACAGCGCGCGGAGAGCGTCGGGCACGAGGTACCGGAGCATCCGAGCGACCCCTCACGCCCGGGCGGCTGGGACTTCCCCTGTGCCCGACAAGCTCTCCATTGCGATCCCGGGGCTGAACCGCGAATCGGATCGGCCGGGGGACCGTGCCTGATCCATACGCCACCGTATGGTCATACTCCGTACGCTAGCGTATGGACGTGGCAGAGCGGAAGCGGCTGACCGCCCGCGACTGGACGGTGGCAGCACTCAACGCCCTCGCCGAAGGGGGGCTCGCCGCTGTGGCCGTCGAACCCATCGCCGCCTGCCTGGGTGCCACGAAGGGCAGCTTCTACTGGCACTTCAGCAACCGGAACGCCCTGCTGGAGGCGGCGCTGCTGCAGTGGGAACAGGTCAACACCGAGGAGATCATCACGCTCATCGACGCCGACCCCGACCCGCACAGCAGGCTCCGCAACCTCCTGAACCTGATACTGGCGCACCCCGCCGACCCGCCCGTCGACCGGGTGATGCTCACCCTCCAGGCCGACGCGAGCCACCCGCTGGTCGCACCCGTGTTCGCCAGGGTCACCCGGCGACGGCTCGACTACTTCACCGAGCTGTTCACGGCCTGCGGCTTTCCACCCGGGGCGGCCCACAGGCGAAGCCTTCTCGCCTACACGGCCTTCCTCGGGCACGCGCACCTCGCCTCCACCAGCCCCGAGCTCGTTCCCGCAGGGGCCGACCGGCGCGACTACGTGGACTCGCTGGTCACCACACTCGTCACACCGTGACGACCCGCACGTCCGTTGACCGCGGCGACCACCGGAGAGCTCGAACACCGCGCGGAACGCCTCGCGCAACGCCGGCAGGAACCGTTCGACGTACGGCGCACCGCCGGCCAGGTAGAGTTGGAAGTCGTTACCTGCCGAAAAGGCGCGGCCCGATCCGGTGACGACCCAGCCGCGCCACGCGACGCGATCATCACCGATGCTGTCATCCTCCAGCTCGATCGCGCCCGAAACCTACGCGCCGTCCCATCCCATGGCACGCTGCGCATGGGACCGTCCAGAGCAGAGAGTCGAGGGAGAACATGTCACAGAAGGTGCGTGGGGTCGTCGCTCGCAAGAAGGGCGAGCCGGTCTCGCTGGAGACGATCATCGTGCCGGATCCGGGCCCGGGTGAGGCCGTGGTGAAGGTGCAGGCCTGCGGGGTCTGCCACACCGATCTGCACTACCGCGAGGGCGGGATCAACGACGAGTTCCCGTTCCTCCTCGGCCACGAGGCAGCCGGGATCGTCGAGTCCGTGGGCGAGGGCGTCACCGACGTCGAGCCGGGCGACTTCGTGATCCTCAACTGGCGCGCGGTCGACGGCACCTGCCGCGCGTGCCGCCGCGGTGAGCCCTGGTACTGCTTCTCCACCCACAACGCCACCCAGAAGATGACGCTGGAGTCGGGTGAGGAGCTCACCCCCGCTCTCGGCATCGGCGCGTTCGTCGAGAAGACGCTGGTCCACGCCGGGCAGTGCACGAAGGTGGATCCCGCGGTCAAGCCGGAGGCCGCAGGCCTGCTGGGCTGCGGCGTGATGGCCGGCATCGGCGCCGCGATCAACACCGGCAAGGTCGGGCGCGGCGACTCGATCGCCGTGATCGGTTGCGGCGGTGTGGGCAACGCCGCGATCGCAGGCGCACACCTGGCCGGGGCCACCACGATCATCGCGATCGACGTCGACGACCGGAAGCTGCAGTGGGCGAAGGAGTTCGGCGCCACCCACACCATCAACTCGCGGCAGCAGGATCTGGTCGAGGGCGTGCAGGCGCTGACCGACGGCAACGGCGCGAACGTCGTTGTCGACGCGGTCGGCCGGCCCGAGACGTTCAAGCAGGCGTTCTACGCCCGCGACCTGGCCGGCACCGTCGTGCTCGTCGGTGTGCCGACTCCGGACATGACGATCGACCTGCCGCTGATCGATGTCTTCGGCCGCGGCGGCGCCACCAAGTCGTCCTGGTACGGAGACTGCCTGCCCAGCCGCGACTTCCCGATGCTCGTCGACCTGCACCTGCAGGGCCGGCTGCCGCTCGACAAGTTCGTCAGCGAGACGATCGGGCTCGAGGACGTCGAGGCCGCGTTCGAGAAGATGCACAAGGGCGAGGTGCTGCGATCGGTGGTCGTGCTGTGACGCCCCCCGGTCCGATCGACCACGTCGTCACATCCGGCACGTTCTCGCTGGACGGCGGCACGTGGGAGGTGGACAACAACGTCTGGATCGTCGGCGACGAGAACGAGGTGCTCGTCATCGACGCGGCCCATGACGAGGAGAAGATCGCCGCAGCCGTCGGCGGGCGGCGCGTGGTGGCCGTCGTGTGCACCCACGCGCACGACGACCACGTGAACCGGGCGCCCGCACTGGCCGACCGGTTCGCCGCCCCGATCCTGCTCAACCCCGCCGAGGCGCCGCTGTGGGAGATGACCCACCCGAACCGGGCGCCCGACCGGGAGCTCGCCGACGGCGACGTGCTGACCGCGGGCGGGGTGGAGCTGCGGGTGCTGGAGACGCCCGGGCACTCCCCGGGCTCGTGCTGCCTGTACGCGCCCGAGCTCGGCACCGTCTTCAGCGGCGACACGCTGTTCCAGGGGGGCCCGGGCGCGACCGGGCGGTCGTACTCCAGCTTCGACACGATCATCACATCGATCCGGGAGAAGCTGCTCACGCTGCCTGGCGACACCGTCGTGCGTCCCGGCCACGGCGACTCCACCACGAGTGGTGAGGAGGCCCCACACCTGGAGGAGTGGATCGCGCGGGGTCACTAGCCGCCCGCCCACAGAGGTAGCACATGAATGCTACATTTCCCGCGTGGGTGATCCGGAGAGCATCGGCGTTCGCGAGCTGCGCCAGCACGCCTCGCGGTACGTCGCCATGGCCAAGGCCGGGAAGCGGGTGCCGGTCACGGTGCGGGGCGAGCTGGTGGCGTATCTCGTACCGGCCGAGGAGCCGACCTCGATCCTCGACCGGCTGGAGGCGGCGGGTCAGCTGCGGCGCGGACGGGGCAACATCCTCGACCTGCTGCCTCCGCCGCCGGCAGAGCCGGGCGAACCGTCCCTGTCCGAGGCGCTTCGGCAGATGCGTGACGAGGAACAGTATTGATCTACATCGACACCTCGGCGCTGCTCAAGCTCGTGCGCGACGAGGCGGGGTCGCGAGCGATGCGGGACTACCTGGCGGCCGACGGTGTGCCGGGCCTCGTCTCCAGTTCGCTCATCACCGTTGAGGCCCGCCGCGGCACCATGCGGTCGAATCCGGCACGACTGCCGCGGATCGACA
>DASYES010000522.1:0-6052 GCA_036498885.1 Pseudonocardia sp. | reverse complement strand
CGCCGACGGTCAGCGCGCTCAGCACGATGCCGAACTGCGGCAGCACGAAGAACAGGAAGAAGATCTGGACCAGCAGCGGTGTACTGCGCACGAACTCGACGAACCCGCGCACCGCCACCGCGAGCGGCAGTGGTCCGCGTTGCAGCACCGCGAGTAGCAACCCCAGGATCATCGCGACGATCGAGCCGAGCACCGTCGCCAGCAGCGTGAGGCCCAGCCCTTCGAGCAGCGCGGGCAGGATCGAGAAGGCGTAGTTCCAGTCCCAGGCCTGCTGCGGCATCAGACTGCCCCCCTGACGGCGGCCCGCTTGGCCCGCTGCGAGGGGCCCCGTCCGAGCCGGTCCGCTGCCTTGCGTTCCAGCACGCGCATCACCGCAGTGATGATCAGCGACAACACGAGGTAGACGAGCAGCAGGAGCAGAAAGATCTCCAGCACCTGCGGGTTGAATCGCGGCACGAGGATCTGCGTCGCCTGCCGGGTGATCTCGCTGATGAACACGAACGACAGCAGCGACGTGCTCTTGAGCAGCTGGATGAAAAGGTTGTTGAACGGCGGGATCATCTCCACCACGGCCTGCGGCAGGATCACCCGGAACATTCGTTGTGCGGGGGAAAGACTGAGCGCGAGCGCACCCTCGTACTGCGCGCGGGGCACCGACTGGATCGCCCCGCGCACGATCTCGGCGCCGTACGCGCCGTGATTGAGGCCGAGCACGAGCACACCGCCCCAGATGGGCACGATCTCGAAACCGACGAGCACGGGGAGCGCGAAGAAGATCCAGAACAGCTGCACGACCTCGGAGGTGCCGCGCAGCCCTTCCACGTAGATCCGGCTGATCACCCGCACCCATCGCCGCGGCGACAGGAGGGCGAGCCCGGCAGCGAAGGAGAGCACGATCGTCAGGGCGATGCCGCCAACGGTGGCGATCACCGTCTCCGGCAGGCCCTGGGCGATGACGGACAGAAAGGTACCTACGTTGTCCACGGGCGGCTCAGGCCGCGCAGAGCTGCTGGGTGGTCAGCCCGGCAGGCGGGAGGTTGGCCTCGGAGAACCCGAACGGGGAGGCGATCTGCACCCAGCGCCCGTTCGAGTGCAGGTTCTGCAGCTCGGTGTTGAAGGCTTCCCGCAGGTCGTTGTCGGCCTGCCGGAACACGAAGCCTCCCGCGGAGACGACCTCCTTGCCGTTCTCGCTGGGCTGGAAGCCCGGGGTGACCTCCACAGCCGCCTGCGGGTTCTTGCCGGCGAGCCACTTCAGCGAGATGTCGGTGAGCGCCGCGGCGTAGACCCGGCCGGCGGTGACGGCCTGCAGCAGCGCGTTCTGGTCGTCGAAGGGGCTGATGTTGGCGGCCGGGACGCCCGCGGACTCGGCGTACCCCTGCTCCACGGCAGCGCCGAGCACGGCGAGCTTCAGGTTCTTCTCCGCGATGTTCTGGAACGTGGTGACCTGCTCCGGGTTGCCCCGCGGCACGAGGAAGGCGGTGAGTGCCGTGTAGTCCGGGTTCGAGAAGGCGGCCTGCTGGCAGCGCTCGGGGGTGATGTTCATGCCGGCGCAGACCATGTCGTACCGGCGGGCGTTGAGCGCCGGGATCAGCGAACCGAAGTCCACCTGCTCGGCCTCCACGTTGCCGATGCCGATCGCCTGCAACACCGCGCGGGCCACCTCGGGAGACTCGCCCGTGACCTTGCCGTCGGTGCCGGTGAAACCGTAGGGCTCCTCGCCGGCGATGCCGATGCGGATCGAACCGCTGTTGCGCGCGTTCTCGAGCACGCTGCCGCCACCGGCGTTCGTGCTCGTGCAGGCGGATAGCGCCGCCGTTCCACCGAGTGCCACCGCACCTGCTGCGGCGGTGCGGCGGAAGAAATCGCGCCTACTCCAGGGTCGCTGCTTCATGGTGGTTCCCTTTCCGGATCGAGCGGGCCGGTCACCTTCATTGGTGCCCGGTCATCAACCGAACGTAGGTGAACACCCCCGAACGCACGGGACTCGGTGGCGCGCTCATTGGACTCGTTACGCGAAAGCAATACGAACTCTTGGCGCAACGGAACATCGATCCGGGCGAGCCGGACGTGCTCCTGTACGCGAGGATCGGGTGCATGTTGCGCATCGCCGGGCTCCCCGTCTGGGTCGGCCCGTCCGACGTCGTCACCGGGGCCAGGGCGGTGATGGGGTGGACCGCGGAAGCCGTGGAGGTCGTCGCGTCACTGCCAGAGCGGACGTCCGCCCTGCTCGATGACGTCGAGGCCCTCGTCGCCCGGATCGCCGCGGTGGCCGACCGGGTGGAAGGCATCGTCGATCGGGCGGACGTGATGGTCGGCTCGGTCGATGAGGTGCTCGTGAGCGTGCGCACGGCCGTCTCCAGGGTGGACACGGTGCTCACCGACGCCGACCACCTCGTCCGCCGGGTCGACCCGCTGCTCGTCGAGGTGCGCACCGCGGCGGGTGGCGCCGCCGAGCTCGTCACGCGCGCAGCAGGTGTGGCCGACGACGCGGCCGGGCTCGTCGCCCGCGCGAGCACGGTCGCCGACGGCGCCGCGGAGCTCGTGGCGGGGGCTGGTGCCGTGACCGACGGCGCAGGCGTGGTGATCGGGAAGGCCACCGCGGTCGCCGACCGCGCCGGCACGGTTGTCGAGCAGGCGTCCGGCGCAGCCGACGGGGCAACGGAGCTGCTCGCCGTTTACCAGCCGATCGCGCAGCAGGCGGCACCGCTCGCCCGGCGCTTCGTCACGGAGTTCTCCGAGGAGGAGGTGCACGCCGCGATCCGGCTGGTCGACCAGCTCCCTCAGCTCACGGAGCACATGGAGAACGACATCATGCCGATCCTCGCGACGCTCGACCGCGTCGGCCCGGACGTCCACGAGCTGCTCGAGCAGCTGAAGGAGATGCGCCAGGCGATCCAGGGCATCCCCGGCCTCGGATTCCTCCGGCGCCGGGGCGAGCGCGAGGACGCCGAGGAGAACGGCGGCAACGGCCGCTGACGCGCCTAACCGGACACGTTCTCCGGGAAGTGGCAGGCCACCCGCTGCCCGGGCGCCAGCTCCACGAGCGGTGGCTCGGTGGTGCCGCAGATGTCCTGTGCCTTCCAGCAGCGGGTGTGGAACCGGCACGCCGGTGGCGGGTTCAGCGGGCTGGGCACGTCGCCCTTGAGCAGGATCCGCTCCCGCTTGTCCCGCCGCTGCGTCTCGGGCACCGGCACCGCTGAGAGCAGCGCGACGGTGTACGGGTGCATCGGGCGGGTGTAGACGGCGGCGCTCTCCCCGATCTCCACGATCTTGCCGAGGTACATCACGGCGACCCGGTCCGACACGTGGCGCACGACGGAGAGGTCGTGCGCGATGAAGACGTAGGTCAGCCCAAGCTCGTCCTGCAAGTCCTCCAGCAGGTTGACCACCTGCGCCTGGATCGACACGTCCAGAGCCGACACGGGCTCGTCGGCGACGATGAGGCTCGGTCGCAGCGCCAACGTCCGCGCGATGCCGATGCGCTGGCGCTGGCCGCCGGAGAACTCGTGGGGGTAGCGGTTGTAGTGCTCGGGGCTCAGCCCGACCAGCTCCAGCAGCTCCTGCACCGCCTTGCGGATACCGCCCGGCGGCTCCACGCCCTGGATCCGGAACGGCGCTCCGACGATCGTGCCCACGGTGTGCCGCGGGTTCAGCGACGAGTACGGGTCCTGGAAGATCATCTGGATCTTCCGGCGCAGCGGTCGCATCGCCCCCTGCGGGAGGTGGCTGATGTCGCGCCCCTCGAAGACGATCGTGCCGCTGGTCGGCTCGATCAACCGGGTGAGCAGCCGTCCAGTCGTGGTCTTGCCGCAGCCCGACTCGCCGACCAGCGACAGCGTCTCGCCGCGAAGCACCTCGAAGTCCAGGCCGTCCACGGCCTGCACCGCGCCGACCTGGCGCTGCAGCAGGCCCCGGCGCACCGGGAAGTGCTTCTGCAGCCCGGACACGCTCAGGAGCGCCTCCCGTTCGGCCGGGGTCGCCTCCACGGCGTGCGCCGGCGCCGCGGCCGGTTCGGTGATCATCGGTTCGGTACCCGTCCGGTCGGTCGTCACAGCTTCGGCCTGATCTCGTCGTCGAAGATCTGCCGCCTGCGCTCGTCGGGCAGGTGGCAGGCCACCCGGTGTCCGTTCGTGCCGACCGCGTGCAGCTCCGGGCGCACGGTCGTGGCCAGCCCGCCGGTGAGCTCGTCATAAGCACACCGGGGGTGGAAAGCGCAGCCGGCGGGCACGTTGATCAGGCTCGGCGGGCTGCCGGAAATCGGCATCAGCCGCTCGGTGCGCTCCCGGTCCCACCGGGGCAGCGAGCCCAGCAGCCCCCACGTGTACGGGTGCTGCGGCGTGGCGAAGACGTCCGCGGCAGCGCCGGTCTCGATCGCGCGCCCGCCGTACATCACCAGGATGTCGTCGGCCAGCTCGGCAACCACGCCCAGATCGTGGGTGATGATGATCACCGCGGAGTCGAACTCGGCCTGCAGGTCGCGGATGAGGTCGAGGATCTGGGCCTGCACCGTGACGTCGAGCGCGGTGGTCGGCTCGTCGGCGATGAGCAGCTCCGGGTTGCACGACAGCGCCATCGCGATCATCGCGCGCTGGCGCATCCCGCCGGAGAAGTGGTGCGGGTAGTCGTCGAAGCGTCGCGCCGCTTGCGGGATGCCGACCCGGTCCAGCAGCTCCACGGCTCGGGCCCGGGCCTCCCGCTTGCTCACGTCGTGGTGCAACCGGTACGCCTCGACGATCTGCTGGCCGACGGAGTAGTAGGGATGCATCGCCGACAGCGGGTCCTGGAAGATCATCGCCATCGTCCGGCCGCGCAGCTTGCGCACCTGCTCCGACCCGGCGGAGACGAGCTCCTGGCCGCCCAGCCAGATCTCGCCGGAGATCTTCGCGGCGCCGGCCTTGTGCAACCCCATGATCGACAGGCTGGTCACGCTCTTACCGGAGCCGGACTCGCCGACGATGCCCAGCCGTTTGCCCCGCTCGAGACTGAACGACAGCCCGTCCACGGCCTTGACCACGCCGTCATCGGTGGGGAAGTGCACCCGCAGGTCGCGCACGTCCAGGAATGCACGCGCCCCGTCCGCGCGCTCCGGTGGCTTCGCCGACAGTCCGTCTGCCAGCACGTTCTCGGTCACTCCGCCTCCGCGGGTAGCGCTGCGTCGAGGGTCACGAGTACCGCACCCGTGGGTCGACGACGGCGTAGCACAGGTCCACCACCAGGTTGGCGAGGATGATGAAGATGCTCCCGATCATCACGACGCCGAGCACCTTCGGCAGGTCGTTGTTGACCACGGCGTCCACCGAGTACTTGCCGATACCGGGCAGTGAGTAGGTGCTCTCGGTGAGGATCGCGCCGCCAAGGAGCAGCCCGAGGTCGAGCCCGAAGATCGTCAGGATCGGGGTGAGGGCCGACCGCAGGCCGTGCTTGACCACGACCGTCCGCTCCGGGAGGCCCTTCGCGCGGGCGGTGCGGATGAAGTCCTCACCCATCGTGTCGAGCATCCCTGCCCTGGTCAGCCGCGCGTACCCGGCGGCGTAGAGGAATGCCAGCGTGATCCACGGCAGGAGCAGGTCGTAGGCCCACAGGAAGGGGTTGTCGTCGATCGGCGTGTAGCTGCCACCCGGCGCGGTGATGCCGAGGGCGTAGCTGAAGACCGCCAGGGACAGCAGGCCGGTGAAGAAGATCGGCAGCGACACCCCGGCGAGCGCGACGCCCATCGCGGCCCGGTCGAAGATGCTGCCGGGCCGCAGCGCCGACACGACACCGGTGGCCACACCTGCCACCACCCAGATCAGCGCCGCGCCCGCGGCGAGCGACAGCGTCACCGGTAGCCGGTCGAGCAGGTCGGGCAGCACCGGGTTCTGGGTCAGGAAGGAGTACCCGAAGCAGGGTGCCGGGCAGTGCACGGTGGTCGGGCCGGTGCTGTAGTCCGCACCCGCCACCAGCCCCTTGAGGAACCGGCCGTACTGCACCCAGATCGAATCGGTGAACCCGAGCTTCACCGCGATCTCGTGGATCGCCGCCGCGTCGGCGGTCTTGCCGACGTAGCGGGACG
>DASYES010000521.1:0-1531 GCA_036498885.1 Pseudonocardia sp. | reverse complement strand
GTGGTTCCCTCGTGCACCAGACCCCAGTACTCGTTGGCCTGGCCGGCGAGGAACAGCGCGCCCATCACCAGCGTCAGCAGGTACCAGCGGCGGAGTCCGAACACGTCACCGCGCTCCGCGGCGAACACCCCGAACTGGCAGGTGAACGACGACGCAACCAGGATGATCGTCACCACGAGGGCGTACGGCACGTCCAGGTGCGTGGGCGGAGGCGGCCACGACAGCCCGGGCGGGTTCTGGGCCCGGGCCGTGAAGTAGATCGCGAACAGCCCGGCGAAGAACATCAGCTCGCTGGACAACCAGACGATGGTGCCAACGCTGACCAGGTTGGGGCGGTTCAGCGAGTGGATGCGCGCGCTGATGCTGGGAGCCGCTGTCGTCACCCGGGCATTATTACCCCGGACCAACTTCTACAGCTTGTCGGGCTACCCGCGGCGTCAGTCACGGTTTGGTGGCCGAACGGGCGGCACCTGCCAGATGTTCCGGAGCGCGGCACTACAGTTTCCCAGCGTGAGCAGCCCTGTCGCGCGCCCGACCCTGACCGTGCTGGTGTTCAGCCACCGCCCTGAGGTCCGCGAATCCGTCATCATGGCCGTCGGTCGGCGCCCCGCGCCCGACCTCGGCCGGGTGCGGTTCGTCGAGGCCGAAGGCATCGCCCAGGTGCTCGCTGCGGCCGACGCGGGCGACATCGACCTCGCCATCCTCGACGGTGAGGCGCAGCCCACCGGGGGCATGGGCCTCTCGCGTCAGCTGAAGAACGAGATCGACGACTGCCCGCCGATCATCGTCACACTGCGTAGGAATGACGACCGGTGGCTCGCCACCTGGTCCCAGGCGGACGCCGTGCTGGTTCACCCGCTCGACCCCCTCACCGCCGCCGAGACGGTGGCCGACGTCCTGCGCCGGTCCACCGCCCTAGACACTGCGATCCGTGGCTGACGACACCCCGCTCACCTGGTCCGGCATCCTCGGCAGGCTGCTCCGCGGCGAGCACCTCGGGGCGGGTGACACGTCGTGGGTGATGGACCGGGTTCTGTCGGGCGAGGCCACACCCGCGCAGCTCGCCGGTTTCCTCGTGGCCCTGCGGGCCAAGGGGGAGACCGCCGTGGAGATCTCCGGGCTGGCCGAGATGATGCTGCGGCACGCCCGGCGCGTCGTCGTTCCGGGCCCTGCCGTCGACGTGGTCGGCACCGGGGGCGACCAGGCGCACACGGTGAACATCTCGTCGATGGCCGCCGTCGTCGTCGCCGCTGCGGGAGTGCCGGTCGTCAAGCACGGCAACCGTGCAGCGTCGTCCGCGAGCGGTGCGGCCGACGTGCTCGAGGCGCTCGGCGTGGCCGTCGACCTGCCACCCGACGGCGTCGCCGCCTGCGTGGCCGAGGTCGGGATCGGGTTCTGCTTCGCCCCGGTGTTCCACCCGAGCTTCCGGCACACCGCCGGTCCGCGCCGTGAGCTGGGCGTACCCACCGCGATGAACGTGCTCGGCCCGCTGACGAACCCGGCCCAGCCGCTGGCGGCGCTCGTGGGTTGT
>DASYES010000520.1:0-1690 GCA_036498885.1 Pseudonocardia sp. | reverse complement strand
TTGTTCGCGATCGCGCCCCTGGTGCTGATCGTGCCCGCACTGCTCGGAGAGCTGGGGGTCGTCTCCGCGGTCATCCTCATCCTGCTGTTCGTGGTGTTCGTCGCCTACATCGGCTACCGCGAGTCCCGGCGGGTTGTGCCCACGTTCCGGAGCGCGGAAGTGCTCGAGGCGGTGGACAGCCCCGAGCTCGTCGGCGCCGGCGTCGGTGGGAAGGCCGGGGGTGGCGGTGGTACCGGGGGCCAGGGCGCCGGGGACCTCTACGAGACCGGCGAGGTGGGCCAGGCGAAGGCGATCAACCGGCCCGGCTGGGTGCTGCTCCTGCTGGCGGTCCTTGCGCTGGTCGGCCTTGTCGTCGGTGCCTGGGCCATGACGGAGGGCACCGAGGGCATTCTCGAGAACTTCGCGATCAGCGGCACCGTGTTCGGGGCGACGATCGCGACCGTGGTGCTCTCCCTGGAGGACATCTTCCTGACCGCGGAGCCTGCGCGGCGGGGCGCGCCCGCGATCGGTGTCGGCAACGTCATCGGGAGCGTGGTGTTCTCGGTGACCGCGAAGGTGGGCATCATCGCCCTCGCCGGCGGCGCGCTTCTGATCACTCCGGAGATCTTCACCTGGCACCTGCCGGCTCTCGTGGTGATCAACGGGTTCGCCGCGTACGCACTTTTCACCGGCCACCTGCGGCGCTGGCACGGAGTGGTGCTGATAGCGGGGTACATCGCCTACTGGGTCATCAGCTTCTCGGTGTTCGGGCTGGTCCCCGTCGACGACGCTCCAGGCTCCGACGACGACGCCCAGCAGCCGGGCATCGAGGCACCGGCGGTCCCGGGTGCACCGGACGACGACGCACCGGCCGCGGCCGTTCCGGGGACGCCCGACATCGACAACGCACCGGTTCCCGCTGCCCCGGGCACGCCGCAGGCAGACAACAACGGCTAGTCGGTGGCGAACCTGCGCGGGACCTCAGCTCACGCGGTGCCGGCGCGATGCAATCGGGCCGGTGCCCCTGGAGAGCAGCCGAACGACAGGTTCCGGCAGCCCGGTTCACCTGTCGGCGGCACAGTCCCGGGTGCGGGAGCGCGGCACCACCCCGCGCGCAGGGAGTAGCTGAATACCGTGGTTGTGCTCGCTATCACCTTCGGCATCGTCGCCCTCGCCGAGTTGGCAGACACCAGCGGTCTGGTGACCCTCGTCCTCGCGAGCCGATACCCGCCACGACTGGTGCTGCTGGGCGTCGCTGCGGCCTTTGTCGTGCAGGTGGGGATCGCGGTCGCAGCCGGGAGTCTCGTTGCGTTGCTGCCCGAGCGGCCGCTCGAAGCCATGCTTGCCGTGATCTTCCTCGTCGGCGCGGTGCTGCTGCTCCGCGAGGACGACGATGATGACGACGACGCGACCCTCGTGGAGACGTCGGGGACGCGCTGGCGCGTGGTGGCCACCAGCTTCGGCGTCACCCTGCTCTCGGAGCTGGGCGATCCGTCGCAGATCATCATCGCCACGCTCGCCGCGCGGTACGACAACCCGCTCGCCGTCGGGATCGGCGCCCTCCTCGCGTTGTGGGCCGTGTCCGCGCTCGCGGTGTTCGGCGGCCACCGCCTGCAGCGCGTGGTGCCGGTGCGTTGGGTGACCCGGGTGGCGGCAGCCGTCCTGATCGTCCTCGCCGTGCTCAGCGCGATCGAGGCCTTGCGCGGCTGAG
>DASYES010000519.1:0-2786 GCA_036498885.1 Pseudonocardia sp. | reverse complement strand
CGACCATCGCCTTGTTGTAGTAGACGACGATGCGCCCGTCGGTGAGCGCCGGCACGCCCCACAGCGTCCCCGCGCGGGTGTACTGCTGCACCGCGGCCGGCACCCAGCCGCCGGTCTCACCGGCGAGCTCCCGCCCGACGTCGATCAGCTTGCCGCCGTCGGCGAGCGCGCCGAAGTACAGCGCGTTGAGCCAGTAGATGTCGTCGGCGGTGCCGCTGGCCACGTCGAGCGTCAGCCCGGTGAAGTAGTCGGCGTAGGGCACCGTCCGGACCTGTACCCGGATGTCCGGGTTCTGCGTGCTGAACTCGGCGAACGACTTCTCGTACGCCGCAGCCACCTGGTCGTCCCACACCCGTACGGAGACGGTGGTGACGCCGTCGGCCGCGGGCCCGTCATCCGGGCCCGCGGGAGAGCAGGCGGCTAGCGGTACGAGCAATGCGGCTGCGAGAACGGCCCGCCGGCTCAGTCTCATGCTGGGACTCCTGGTTCTCCTGCGTTCGTCACCGGAAGCCGGTGATGGTGATCGAGCGGATGACGTGGCGCTGGAAGATCAGGAACAGCACGAGCAGCGGCAGTATCGCGACCGTCGTGGCAGCCATGACGATGGTCCAGTTGCCGTTGTACTGGGACTGCAGCCCGGCTGTGGCCACGGTCAGCACCTGCCACTGGCGTCCGGTCGTGATCACCAGCGGCCACAGGAAGTTGTTCCAGTGCGTGACCACCGTGATGATCGCCAGCGTCGCGAGGATCGGCCGGCTGATCGGCACCACGACGTGACGCAGGGTCCGCAGGGTGCCTGCGCCGTCGAGCTTCGCGGCGTCGAGGAGGTCGCCCGGGATGGAGCGGAAGTACTCGCGCAACAGGAAGATCGCGTACGGCGAGCCGAAGACCTGGGGGAGCACCAGCGCCCAGAACGTGTTGCGCATGCCGAGGTCGGCGAACATCGTGTAGAGCGGGATGATCGTCACGGCCTGGGGCACCATCAGCGTGGCCAGGTACACCCAGAACAGCGCGTCGCGGCCGGGGAAGCGCAGCCGGGCGAACGCGTAGGCGGCGAACACCGAGAAGAGCAGCTGCCCCACCAGGATCACCGCCACGACCTGCGCGGTCACGACGATCGGCGACACGAAGTCGTAACGCCCGCCGAAGAGGTCGGTGAAGTTGGCCACCGTCGGCGGGTCGGGCGGGCTGAGCACCGGCTGGGAGGCGAACTGCCGCGGCGACTTGAGCGCCGTCATGATGCTGAGCACGAACGGGGCCAGGGTCACCACCGCGCCGAGGACGAGCAGCAGGTACGTGGCGCCGGTGGGGACGGCGCGGCGGAGCCGGGCGGGGGCCGTCACGTCGAGAGGTCGTAGGTCGTGCGGCGGGCGAACCACCGCTGCTGCCCGACGGTGATCACCGCCAAGAGCAGGAACAGCACCACGGCCATCACCGCAGCCTGCCCGATCGCCCGCGACTCGAACGCCTCGTAGTAGATCCGTCCGGCCACGACGTCGGTGACGCCCTGCGGGCCGCCTCTCGGCGTGAGCGCGTAGACCGAGTCGAACACCTGGAAGCTCGAGATCACACCCGTCACGAGCACGAAGAACAGTGTGGGGCGCAGCAGCGGCAGCGTGACCAGACGGAAGGTCTGCCATGGGCCGGCACCGTCGAGGAGGGCGGCTTCCAGCACCGTGGACGGGATCGCGCGCAGGCCGGCGACGAAGAACAGGGCCACGTACCCGACCTGCGTCCACACGGTGACCGCCGCGACCGACGGCAGCGCCAACGCCGGGTCGGCCAGCCACTCCACGCGGAGGCCGAGCAGGGCGTTGAGGGCGCCGTCCGTGGGGGCGAGGATCCAGCGCCACACCACGCCGAGCACCAGCGGCGCACAGATCCACGGCAGCACGTACACCACGCGGAACACGGCCGAGCCGCGCAGGCCACGGTTGAGCAGCAGCGCCGCGCAGAGCCCCAGCACCGTCTGGGCGGGAATCACGATCGCCACGAAGACGGCCGTGATCAGCAACGATCGTGCGAACTGCCCGTCCTGTGCCACCTCGACGACGTTGTCGAAACCGACGAACGTGCGCGGGCCGATCAGGTCCCAGCGCTGCATGGCGAGCCAGACGACGATCAGGATGGGCAGCACCAGGAACGCCGCGACACCGAACAGGCTCGGGGCGAGCAGCAGGTAGGCCGTGCGTGTCTCACGGGATCTCATCGAGGCGACCTACTCAGCGGGCTCCCGGTCCCTCCGCTCCGGTGGAGCGCTTGGTGCTGGCGTCACTGTGGTCCCCCGAGATGCGCGTCGTCCGAGTCGGATGGTGACCGGAGCTAAGATCCTCATCGCGCCCCCTGTCAAGAAATGCCCGCGCGGCCGCGCGGCCGATATGCGTACGCATTCGTGTACCTTCGCGGACATGCGACCGCCGGAAGTCCTGTCGTTCCGGGAGTTCCGCGCCGGCCTCGCCGCCACGCTGAAGCGCGTGCAGAGCCCCGGGAGCGAGCCCGTCTTCGTGGGGGCCCATCGCAGGCCGGAAGCCGTCGTCATATCCGTGTCACACTACGAGGCGCTCGTGGCCGCCGCCGAGCGGCGCGAGGCCGTGGCGGAGGCGCTGGCGTCGGTGCGGGCCGAGGGCCTCGAGCCCAGCACGGAGGCACTGCAGCTGTTCACGGCGGTCGCGGCAGGCGACCTCGACACCGATGAGCTCCGCGAGCGGGTGCTGGCGCGCTACCACCCGTGAGCTGGGATCCCTACCTCGACCTGGTCACCGGCGTCCTGCACAACCGGCTCGGAA